>OMSM01000266.1 GCA_900313745.1 uncultured Lachnospiraceae bacterium | reverse complement strand
CCCGAAGCCCAATGTCGTCAATATCGAGACCATCAACCGCTGCAATTCCACGTGTGAGTTCTGCACCGCCAACATCCACGCGGAGAAGCGCCCGCTTCGCAAAATCGATGAGAATCTCTATAAGAGCATCATCGACCAGCTCGCGGACTGGGGCTACAAGGGACACCTTACCCTCTACGGCAACAACGAGCCCTGGCTGGACACCCGCATCGTCGAGTTCCACAAGTACGCAAGGGAGAAGCTGCCGGACTGCTTCATTTTTGTCTCCACCAACGGCCTCATGCTCAACGTCGAGAAGCTGAAGGAGATCCACCCCTATATCAACCAGCTCATCATCAACAACTACTGCCTGGACATGAAGCTGCATCCCGGCGTCCAGGAGGTCAAGGACTACGTGGAGGCCCATCCGGAGGAGTTCGAGGATCTCGAGATCGAGATCCAGATGCGCTACCTGAAGGAAGTCCTCAGCAACCGCGCCGGCTCCGCACCCAACAAGAAGGCCACCGAGAAGGTCGTCGAGGAGACCTGCCTCCTGCCTTTCACCGATGCGTGGATCATGCCCAACGGCAAGGTCGGCCTCTGCTGCTGCGACAACTTCGAGGTCACCGATTTCGGCGATCTCAATACCACTCCGCTTAAGGAGATCTGGGGCGGGGAAAAACTCCAGAGCGTCCGCCGCACGATCGCGGACGGCCGCCAGGCGTATCCCTTCTGCAGGCACTGTGATTTCATCGATGCAGGCTTCCGCATGACCATCGTCAAGCACATCCTAGCACACAACGAGGAGGCTGCGAACAAGGCCGGCGGACATGAGCGAATGATGAGGAAGAAATAGTAATGAAACACGTAGTTGTGATCGGCGCGGGCCCTGCGGGCCTGACAGCCGCTTATGAATTACTGAAGAGAACCCAGCCGGGCGCCGCGGCCAGAAGCTCCACAGACGCCGGATCCGGCGCGGGTGCCGCTGCCAAAACTTCCCCTGCCGCGGAGGAATACCAGGTCACCGTTCTCGAGGAGAGCGGCAAGTTCGGAGGTATCTCCCGCACGGTGGAGTACCACGGCAACCGCATGGACATGGGCGGCCACCGCTTCTTCACCAAGGACAAGTCCGTCAACGCCTGGTGGGATGCAATGCTGCCCAAGCAGGGAGCTCCCGCGGCCGATGACATCATGCTGAACCGCAGGGCGACGCTGACTGAGGGAGGCCCGGATCCCGAGAAGGAAGACCGCGTCATGCTGCGCAGGAACCGCGTTTCGCGCATCTTCTTCAACGGGAAGTTTTTCGACTATCCCATCACCCTGAAGGCGGAAACCTTCAAAAACATGGGCCTTGGGACGACCGTCGTCGCCGGATTCAGCTACATCAAATCCGCGCTGTTCAAGCGCGAGGAGAAATCCCTCGAGGACTTCTACATCAACCGGTTCGGCAGGAAGCTCTACAGCATGTTCTTCGAGCACTACACCGAGAACCTCTGGGGCCGCCATCCCAGTGAAATCGATCCCTCCTGGGGCGCGCAGCGCGTGAAGGGCGTCTCCATCCGCGCGGTCTTGAAGAACGCCATCGAGAAGAGCCTCGGCAAGGCCAACCGCAAGGTTGAGACCTCGCTCATTGAGGAGTTTTCCTATCCGAAGCTCGGCCCCGGCGAACTCTGGGACGTGACCGCCGAAGAGATCAGGAAGCTCGGCGGCACCATCCTCTTAAACAGCCGTGTGACGAAGATCGTCAAGAATAAGGATAACGTCATCACGGAGATCGGCTATGAGAACGACGGAGACTTCAAGACTCTCCCTGCCGACATCGTGATTTCCTCCATGCCCATCCGCGATCTCGTGGGCGGAATGAATGACGTCCCCGCGGATCCCGCGCGCATCGCCGCCGGCCTCCCGTACCGCGACTACATGACCCTCGGCGTGCTGATTCCCCACTTAAATCTCGTGAACAGTACCGGCACCGCCACCGTCGGCAACATCGTTCCCGACAACTGGGTCTATGTCCATGACCGCACCGTCACCATGGGCCGTTTCCAGATCTACAACAACTGGTCGCCCTACCTCGTGAAGGACCTCGAGCACACTGTCTGGATGGGCCTTGAGTACTTCTGCACCGAGGGCGACAAGATGTGGTCCATGACCGACGAGGAGTTTGCGCAGATGGCCATAAAGGAAATGGTCACCTTAAAGCTCATCAACTCCACCGATGAGGTGATGGACTATCACGTCGAGCGCGTCAAGAAGGCTTATCCCGCCTATTTCGACACCTACGAGGAGATGGACAAGCTCGTCGAATACCTCAACACCATCCCCAACCTCTACTGCGTCGGCCGCAACGGCCAGCACCGCTACAACAACATCGACCACTCCATGGTCACCTCCTTCGAGACCGTGAAGAACATCCTCTCCGGCCGCACTGACCGCTCCAACATCTGGAACGTCAACACCGAGAAGGAGTACCACGAGACCACCAAAGAAAATGAGGTCGAAGTAGACTGAGCCAGGGGACGGTTCTCCGGCAAGTTGTCTGAAAACTAACCAGGGGACGGTTCTGTGGCGAGTTTTCTGAAAACTCGCCACAGAACCGTCCCCTGGCACTCCCTTTGCATGGACAT
>OMSM01000376.1 GCA_900313745.1 uncultured Lachnospiraceae bacterium | reverse complement strand
TATGTCGATGCCAGCCATATCACCGCACAGAATCTGGAGCTGACCGGCAATACGGTCATCAATATGGATCAGGCGCTGTGGATCGAAAGCATCACCGGATGGGGCTTTTCGCTCACGATTCAGGGAAATGGACAGCTCCACGTGGATTATACCGGGTCTGATTCCTTCGCAATGTGCGCCAAGGAAATCCATATCAAAAACGGAGCCGACGTGTCCGTGACCCACTCGAACGGGGATGCCATAGGCGTATCCACCTTCATGACCGTCGAGGATTCCTACCTCTATGCGGAAGCGAAGAATGCGGCACTTTATGCGCCTTCGGGAAACGTGACCTGCCACAACGCCAACATGACGCTGGTGGGACACAATTACTACGGGCTTTATGCCGAGACACAGTGCCTCATCTCCGACAGCTTTCTTTACGCTGAGGGCGCAAAGAGCGGACTGCGCGTGGAGTCGGGATCTCTCCTGATCGACGGGTCGACACTGGAGATCCACTCCGACGGAAACGGAGTTTATTCCGGCGGCGAGATGGGAATCAGCAACAGCGACGTGGATAGCTATGGCCTGCTTGCTTTTTATTCCCCCGCAAAGATCAATCTGGGCTCGAATGTTGCGGTCCTGGCTCCTAAGGGCGCCTATGTCAACTCGGAGAAAACTACCGTAATCACGCCGGACGGGTATAAAGCCCAGCATGCGGTAATCGGCATAGTGTCTGAGACTTCGACGAAGCTCTACGGCCTGGCTGTGGAGCCCTTAACCCCCGGGGAGGGCAAGGTTTACCTCCACGGCAGCGGCGGCGGCTGGACCGACCTCATCGATTTCGCCCTTGAAGAAGGCTATTACTGGATTGAAGCCAAACCCGAGCCGGGGTACTATTTTGACCACTGGCAGGATAAGAACAATTTTATCGTGACCACGGACAACCCCGTCCAGATCTACCTTGATAAGGATATGGTTTTCCGCGCGGCTTTCTATCCGGCGGTGAAATCGTCCTACAGCATTACGGTGAACGGAGGAACCTCGGACAAGAGCACGGCGGAGGAGGGAGAGAAGGTCACCGTCTCGGCCAGCAGCCCGCCCACCGGGAAGGAATTCGCCTACTGGCTGATTTACGGCCCCACCATCGGTGTCGACGATACTACCCAGGAGACGATTACCTTTACCATGCCGGCCGGGGATCTGACATTCAACGGATACTTCGTGGACAAGATCTGCTCCTACAGCTTTGATGCCAACGGCGGTTCAGGCACTATGCCCGGAGCGACCGGAGTTACCTTCGGAACGGTGATCACACTGCCCAAGTGCAGCTTCGGCGCACCGTCGGGCAAGACGTTTGACCACTGGCAGGTTTTCGGGATGTCTTATGATCCCGGCGATCCGCTGACTATTGACGATGATATCACGATCAAGGCAGTCTGGAAGAGCAGCGCGCCTGCCGCCGCTTCGTCCACTCCGCCTTCACCGCCGTCCCCTCCGCCTCACGAGCACCATTACGAGTGGACCACGGTCAAGGAAGCCACGACGACGGAAGACGGCATGATGTATTACATGTGCACCAGCTGCGGACATGTCTCCGCCACCCAGGTGATTTCTTCCTTCGCGGCCTTCTGCGATGATGCGAAGAACCGCATCAAGACCGCGCCCGCGGGCGGAACGGTGGTCGTGATGACGGACATCTACATGAGCTTCCCGAAAGAGGTCTTCGAGGCCCTTGCCGCGAGACCGGACATAAACCTGGTGATCCAGTTCAAGTTCGAGGGACACCGCTTCCAGGTCACCGTCCCGGCAGGATACCCGAATGTGATGGGCTTCGTCAACGGCGACGGCTACGCGGGTTTCCTGTACCTCTGCTCGATACTTGGATGCGTGCCGCTTTCCTGACGGAGGTGTGAACATGAATACTAAGGGGAAAACATTACTGCATCATCTTATAGCGGCATTTGCAATGATTCTTCTGTTCCTGCCCCTTAAGGGAATGGAGGTCCATGCCGGTGATTCCATCTCCGGATACGTCAATGCCAGCGCGATCACGGCGAGTAATATCCAGCTCAGCGGAAGCACGACGATCAACATGGACACGGACCTGGAACTGTGGACTCTGAGAGGCCCTTATGACCTGACGATCACAGGATCCGGCAAGCTCACCGTCAGTTCGAATTCCGGCCCCGCGATCCAGGCAAAGCAGCTCCGCATGGAGAATACAGGGGTATTTGCTTACTCCGCGGACAGCAATGCGATTGAGGTCGCGGAATTCCTCTACGCCCACGATTCGTGGGTAGAGGCCAAGGGTGTCGATTCCGGCATCTATGTGGCATGGGGCAACGCCACTTTCGACAACTGCATGGCGACTATCATCGCAACGGCCTATAACGGCCTTTACGCTTATACCAACGCGACCTTCCTCGGGGGAAACATCTACGTCGAGGGGAATACCTGCGGAGTCCATGTCAGCGGCGGAGATCTGGATATAGACGATTCGACGTTCTATGCCGTGGCGGGCGGAACCGGTATCTATGCCCTGGGGGACATCCGTATTTCGAGCAGTGACGTCTCCGCCTACGGAATGAAGGCGATTGCAGCAGATGACGGAATGATCAAGCTCGGAGATAATATGGTCATCACCGAACCGGAGTCCGGCAAGGTGCCGAAGATGGGAGATACAATCGTTGACGAGTATTTCAATCCCGCGGCGCATGTGGAGATGACGGAGGCCTCCGTATCCTCCTCCCCGAAGATGAAAGTCGCACTGGGAGTAGAGCCGCTTGTCTACGGCACCGGACAGGTGTATCTCCACGGCTCCGGCACCGACTGGGCGAATATAATCGATTTCCCTCTGGACCCCGGCGTCTATTATCTTGAGGCAAAACCGAATCCCGGATGCATGTTCAGCTGCTGGCTGACTTCGGACGGCCATACCTTTTCCACGGACAACCCCGTGATGATCAATCTGACCAGTGATCTGAGCCTCAAAGTACAGTTCAACCTGGCCATGGCCTTCGGCGTGAGCGTGACCGGAGGAACCGCGGACAAATATACTGCCGGCGAAGGTGAGCAGGTGACTGTATGGGCGCAGAGCCCGCCCACAGGGAAGGAATTCGATCACTGGGAGGTTTCGGGCATCTACATCCCGGTGGAGAACCTCGGCAAGGATACACTTGTCTTCAATATGCCGGCCAATACCGTCAGTTTTGAAGCGGTGTTCATCGACGCGTACAGGAACTATTCCTTTGATGCGAACGGCGGAACAGGATATATGCCCGGCCAGACGGTGGAATACGGCGCGCCGGTCGTCCTGCCGAAACCGGATTTCGGCGCACCTTCCGGAAAAAGTTTTGACCACTGGGAAGTGGAAGGGAAGTCCTATGATCCCGGCGATTACCTGTATGTATACGACGACTGCGTCATAAAGGCAGTCTGGAAGAGCAGCGCGCCGGCCGCCGCTTCGTCCACGCCGCCTTCACCGCCGTCCCCTCCGCCTCACGAGCATCACTATGAGTGGACCACGGTAAAGGAGGCCACTTCGACGGAAGACGGTGTGATGTATTACATGTGCACCAGCTGCGGACATGTCTCCGCGACCCAGGTGGTCTCCTCCTTCTCAGCCTTCTGTGAAGACGCGAAAAACCGCATCAAGAACGCGCCCGCAGGCGGCACGGTAGTGGTTATGACGGACATCTACATGAGTTTTTCAAAGGATGTCATGGAGGCGCTTGCGGCAAGGCCGGACGTCAATCTTGTGATTCAGTTCCGCTATGAAGGGATCAAGTTCCAGGTAATCGTTCCTGCGGGTTATCCGAACGTGATGGGACTGGTAAACGACGGCTGGGCCGGCTTCCTCTTCATCTCGAGCATTCTCGGGGCGGCGCCGGTCTCCTGAGCGCGGAGGACACCGGAAGAGGTTAGTCGAAGGAGACGCCGTATCCGGTGAAGAGCGCATCAAAATCAAACTGAAGCACGATATCACGTGTGCGTTCGAGCTCAGCATCGAGATTACCGGTGCTGAGCTCTTTTTTTCCGGAGGCAAAGCACTCCGTCATCCACCGGCAGACCTCCGGGATGTAGTGAGTGTAGTCACCGTAATTGTCGAGATCCGTGACAAGTTTTTCCTCGTTCTGGAAGTAGAAGATCCGCACATTGGGACAGGAGAGCAAAACTTCCGCGGCCGCCCTCGTCTGTGCGAGGCGGGCCTCCAGGAGATCCTCCCTCTGCATGTTGTACCAGTAGAGTATGCTGTAGGGCGGAAAGAAGAAGGTGAAGGTGGTCTCCGGGTGTGCCTCGATATAGGGGAGGAGATTTGCCCGGAGATTCTCCGCGGTGGCATGGATCAGGCCGGAAGCGCGGCTTTCCGCGCTTTCCTCTCCGGAATAAGACGGGGAGGGAGAGAAGTGCCGGAGCACGAATTCCGGACCGGTCCACTCGTCGATAAGCCAGTCCATTCCGTAAACAAAGGAGAGGTCGGTCGGAGCGCGCTTCACGACGGGCATGGCGACATAGTCGAGAATGACGTCGCGGTTAAGGAGATACTCCAGGTCATTGAAGGGATTGCGGTCATAAAGATACCCGGGAATGGGAAACTTGGTTTCCCCTGGATCCGCCGTCAGCGTGATGAGGTCAAGAGCGATGAAGAGCTCCCGCACCGGCTGCTCCCTCCGTGAAGGGCTGTGCTCATCAAAGACCACATCCAGGAGAACGGAGAGGTCGCGGGGATAGGCGCCGTCGGAGCTGAGCTTCACCGTCTTCAGGCCAAGCAGTTCTGAGAAATCATCGGTATCGAAGTTGTCCGTCATGGAGGAGCCGAGAATGGCGCTGTCGTAGGAGAAGCGGGCAGCCATGCCGGGATTCTGGTAGCGCTGGCTGTCCACGATATAGGGAAAACCCGCTAACGGCGCATGGTAGTGGAAGAAGGGATCCACGGTGAATACCGCTGCCGCGCAGAGGGCAAGCAGGGTAAAGACAAGAATAAAGAAGAGGGCAGCAAGGCGCCGCGCGCGGTTCTCCGCGCGCGGCGCCTTATTATTCCTGTTGTCCTTCGGAGCGGTCGTGTTCATGGACCTATTGTAGCACAGCGGATGCCGCCGGCGGAGCGCCGCTCCGGAAATCAGGGCTGTCATTGCACGGCCGGGACGCTGGTGCCTGGACTTAATCAATCGTAATAATCACATGCTGGTAGTGAGTGAGCCTGTGATGTCCGTCGCACTGCGCCTTCACGATAATGTGCAGCCGGTCGCCGGGGACAGCCTCCGCGGGGATGGAAACTTCCGCGGAAGGACCGTCGGAACGAAGAACTGCCCTTCCGGACCACTCCGCGCCGGGCTCCTCATAGATCCGGAAGCAGACAGAAGCATGAAGACCGCTGTCGGGACAGGAGGCCTTCGCCTTAAGGGTGACAGTCTCTCCCGCCTTCACAGTAAGATCAGGCCCGCCTTCGATGATAAGCTCCGGCTGGTGCTCCGCGTCCTCATAGCGGTCCGCGGCCGCCCAGTCCACTCTCGCGGCAAAGTCGCGCTGGATATCCGCCACATAGGGCCACATAGATTCCGTGGAGACGGTCTTCCCGTCCCGGCCGGTGTATCCGTCCATCGCAACGTCCCAGACATTGAGGGGTTCCCCTTTGGAATTGAACTGGTCGGAGACCTTGCAATACCTCCCGGCTATTCCGCCGTAGGAGAAGTCCTCGAGCGTCCGGAAGCCCCAGTCAAAGAGCGGGAAGAAGGTGGGAGAGTCGCCCTCGGAGAGGAAATCATGGGGTACCGGCTCCGGCATTCCCATCTTCGCGCCGAACCACTCCTTAGTGATATTGGTATTGGTGCCAAACTGGCCTATTTCCCCTTCGCCCAGATAACGATGGCCGTCCAGCCAGGTGCAGTAGCCGTCGGTGAGGCGGCTTTTGCCGTTCGTGATCTCGCGCTGCATGAAGTCCGCCTTAAGAGTATCCTTGGACTCGCCCTCCGGCATGACAAACCAGGGGTAGGCGTAGCTGCGCATCTGGAGAGTTTTGACGAAGAGAATGTCCGGCCAGGCCTCGGCGATGTAGCTGCGGTAGGTGGGATCCTGCTCGCCGCAGGCGGTGATGACGACCTTTTTCATGATCCCTGCGCGGAGCCCTGGCCACTCCGGGCTGTCCTTAAACTCCGCCTCGATGTCCATGAGTGCCCGAACGATGGTATTGGTGCCGCCCCAGACCTGCAGGTACAGGGTGCGGGGATCGTCATCGAGAATGTGTTTCTTTATCAGGTCGGAGCCCTCGGTGGAAACCTCCGTCTCCCCCTCGTAGCCGATGTTGCCCACTTTGGTGATCGACCGCAGATATTCCGGGGTGGGATAGCCGTCCGCATGTTTTATGAGATTCGGGTAGTC
>OMSM01000301.1 GCA_900313745.1 uncultured Lachnospiraceae bacterium | reverse complement strand
TCATACGTGCCGTCGGCGGAAGCGCCATCTCCAGGAAGTGCTTAAGGAAGATTTCCACGCCGAAATTCTGCAGGGCTGACCCGAAGAACACTGGTGTCAGCTCGCCCGCCCGGATAAGCTCCAGGTCAAACTCCGCGCTTGCTCCGTCCAGAAGCTCGATCTCACTCTCCAGCTTCTCCTTCGCCTCCTCCGTGACCGCCGCCGTGATAGCAGCGTCATCGCTTAAGGAGATTCTTGTCTCGGTTCCCTCCTTCGTTCCCTTTAAGGTATCGGAGTAGATGACCACTTCGCCCGAATCGCGGTCATAGATGCCCTTGAAATTCTTTCCGGAACCGATGGGCCAGTTGACCGGGCAGGTGGCAACACCGAGGTTTTTCTCGATGTCGTCCAGAAGATCAAAGGTGTCCAGGGCGTCCCTGTCCATCTTGTTGATAAAGGTAAAGATCGGGATGTGCCGCATCGCGCAGACCTTGAAGAGCTTCCTTGTCTGCGGCTCGACGCCCTTCGATCCGTCAATCACCATGACCGCGCAGTCGGCGGCCATCAGCGTGCGGTAGGTGTCCTCCGAGAAATCCTGGTGGCCGGGCGTATCCAGAAGGTTGACGCAGTAATCCTCATAATCAAACTGCAGCACGGAACTTGTGACGGAAATACCGCGCTGCTTCTCGATCTCCATCCAGTCGGAGACCGCGTGCTTCGCTGTCGCCTTTCCCTTGACGGAACCGGCGGTATTAATGGTTCCGCTGTAAAGAAGGAACTTCTCGGTCAGTGTTGTTTTGCCCGCATCGGGGTGCGAAATGATGGCGAATGTGCGCCTGCGGGCGATTTCCTGGGCTATTGTGTCCATTGCTGCTCCCTTCATACGGCTCCCGCATCACCCGGATATTTCCGGGGACGCTCTCGCTCCAGCCTCCGGCGCAGCGGTACATAAGCGGACATAAAACGTCCGCTAAGTACCGGCGCCTCGCCAGGCCCCGGAAATCATCCGGGTGATGCGAGACCCTTATGTGCATCAATACTCAAGTGACTCAATTACACAGAAAAAGACCCAACAGCTCCAGGCGATGAGGATTTCATCGCCTGGAGTGTCGGGTCTTATTAGAAGTTCGTTACTGATGCTGAGGAGCGTCCTTGATGGAGAAGCTCATGCGGCCCATGCGGTCCTTGCCGAGGCACTTGACCGTCACGTGCTGGCCGAGGCTTAAGACATCCTCCACCTTCGCGATGCGGTGATCGGCGATGCGGGAGATGTGAACCATTCCCTCCTTGCCGGGAGCGAATTCGACGAATGCGCCGAACTCCTTCATGCTCACAACCGTGCCCTCGAGGATCTGGCCTTCCTCGTACTCGGTGACGATGATGTCGATCATGTTCTTCGCCGCCTCGAGCTGATCCTTGTCCGTGCCGGCGATGCTGACCTTGCCGTCGTCCTCGATATCAATCTGTACGCCGGTGCGCTTGATGATCTCGTTGATGGTCTTGCCCTTCTGGCCGACAACATCACCGATCTTCTCGGGATCGATCTGCGTGAAGATGATCTTCGGCGCGAACTCGCCGACCTCGGGACGGGGCTCCGCGATGGCAGGGGTCATGACGTTGGCCATGATGTACTCTCTCGCGTCCTTGCAGCGCTGGATTGCACCCTCAACGATCGGGCGGGTAAGGCCGTGGATCTTGATATCCATCTGGATGGCGGTGATGCCGTCGTGCGTTCCGGTGACCTTGAAGTCCATGTCGCCGAAGAAGTCCTCAAGACCCTGGATATCGGTAAGAAGGACGAACTCATCATCCGTGTCGCCGGTCACCAGACCGCAGGATATGCCCGCGACCTGCTTCTTGATCGGCACGCCCGCGGCCATAAGGGCCATGCAGGAGGCGCAGGTGGAAGCCATGGAGGTGGAGCCGTTGGACTCAAAGGTCTCGGAAACGGCGCGGATTGCGTAAGGGAACTCCTCGATGGAAGGAAGCACAGGGATCAGTGCCTTCTCCGCCAGAGCGCCGTGACCAATCTCGCGGCGTCCCGGTCCGCGGCTGACCTTGGTCTCGCCGACGGAGTACGCGGGGAAATTGTAGTGGTGCACGTAGCGCTTCTCGGTGACGTTGGCGTCGAGGCCCTCGATGCGCTGTGCCTCGGAGAGGGGCGCCAGGGTGACAACGTCGCAGATCTGGGTCTGGCCGCGGGTGAACATCGCGGAGCCGTGCACTCTCGGAATAATATCAACCTCGGCAGCCAGCGGGCGGATCTGGGTGATCGCGCGGCCGTCGGGACGCTTCTGGTCCTTAAGGATCATCTTGCGGACGGTCTTCTTCTCATACTGGTAGACCGCCTCATCAAGCTGGGCAAGGAATGCCTCGTTGTCCGCGAAGGCCTCCTCCATCTTCTTCGTTGCCTCGGCAATGCCCTTCTCGCGGGTCTGCTTGTCGTCGGTGAAAACGATGGTCTCCATCTCCTCGGGGGAGACGACCTGCTTCATGGCCTCGAAGAGCTCCTCGGGGATCGCGACGGAGGTGTACTCCTGCTTCGGCTTGCCAACCTCGGCGACGATCTGGTTGATGAAGGCGATGATCTGCTTGTTCACGGCGTCCGCCTGATAAATATAGCTGATCATGTCCTTCTCGGGGACCTCGTTCGCACCGGCCTCAATCATGATGACCTTGTCCTGGGTGGAAGCGACGGTAAGCTGCAGATCACCGTTGTCCCACTCCTTCTGGGAGGGATTGATGATCACGCGGCCGTCGACAAGACCTACCTGCGTGGTAGCGCAGGGGCCTGCAAACGGAATATCGGAAATGGAGGTCGCGATGGCAGCGCCGAGCATGGCAACCAGCTCGGGACGGCACTCCGGGTCGACGCTCATGACGAGGCACTCCAGGGTGACGTCATTGCGCATGTCTTTGGGGAACAGCGGGCGCATGGGGCGGTCGATGACGCGGCTCGTAAGGATCGCGTTCTCGGAGGGCCTGCCCTCGCGCTTGTTGTATCCGCCGGGGAACTGTCCCACAGCGTAATACTTCTCGGTGTACTCCACGCTCAGCGGGAAGAAATCAATCCCGTCGCGCGGCTTGGCGGACTCGGTCGCGGTGCACAGCACGGTGGTGTCGCCGTAGTGCATGAACGCGCATCCGTTGGCCTGCTTGCCTACCCTGCCGATATCGATGGACAGCGTACGGCCTGCCAGTTCCATGGAATAGGTCTTGTACATTTCTCTTCTTTCTCCTTCTTCTTCCGGCTCACAGCGGGCTTCCCACCCTGCGGTCTCCCGGGGATCCCGGATTCCCGCAGTTTTCCCGCTGCTTGTTTCTTTCCTTCTCCGGCCTGCCCGCGCAAGGCGCATGACACGCCGAAAGGCGGTGCAGACCGAAGTGGTCGCACACCGCCTCTTCTTTACAGGGTTTCTGGTATTACTTGCGGAGACCGAGTTTTGCGATCAGTTCGCGGTAGCGCTCGATATCCATGTCGCGCAGATAAGCCAGCATGCTTCTGCGCTTGCCGACCATCTTCAGAAGGCCGCGGTTGGAATGGAAATCCTTGGGGTTCTTCTTCATGTGATCGGTGAGCTCGCGGATGCGCTCGGTAAGAACGGCAATCTGCACCTCGGGTGAACCGGTGTCGCCCTCGCTGCGCGCGAACTGCTTGATAATCTCGTTTTTCTTCTCTGCTGAAATCATGGTACTCTCCTTCTGCCATTCAGGCTATCCGCCGCGCACCGGGAAACGGTCGGAGTGTCCGGAACCCCAGTGCGGGTAAGTTTTACCGCGCTTATGCGCAGTATTTCCTGTCCCCGCCAGGGCAGAGACATGATGTATGCGCATAAAACCGCGCAACACATTGCATCTTATCACGAGTCAAAACTAAAGGCAAGCAAATAATTGCTCTCCGGCCCGTATATCCTCGTCCATCGCGTGCCGGAGTTCCTCCAGCGAGCCGAATTTCCGTTCAGGGCGCCGGAACTCGCGGAGCATGGTCCTCGCCTCCGTCCCGTAGAGATCGCCGTCAAAATTATAGAGATAGGTCTCCGCGGTAAGTCTCGCGGATCCCTCCCTGAAGCGGTCGTCGCCGATGGTCGGCTTGACACCGATGTTGGTCATGCCGTGATAAAGCTCTCCCCCGATCTCCACGTCGCTGTAGTAAACACCGAAGGGAGGAAGCAGCTTGTCCTGCGGCGGGATCTGGTTGATCGTCGGGACGCCTATCGTCCTTCCGATCCGGTTGCCTTCGACAATTCTGCCCTGGATCTGGTAAGGCGCGCCGAGCATCTTCCCTGCCTCGGCAACCTTTCCCTCCGCGATCAGCTCGCGGATCTTCGTGGAACTCACCTCCGTGCCGTCCACGCTGACCTTCTCGATACAGAGGGAGCGGTAGCCGCAGGGCACTGCAAGGCGCTCTAAGAGCGCGAAGTTTCCTTTTCCCCCTGCCCCGAAGGACAGGTCGCTTCCCGCGGCGACGAAGCGGCACTGAAGCCTCTCCGAGAGGATATCCCGGATGAAGTGCTCCGGAGGAATCGCCGCGGTCTCCTTCGTCAGGGGAAACTCCACGAGGTAGTCCACGCCGAGCGAGCCGAACATCGCCCGCTTCTCCTCCCTGGTGCTGAGCTCCTTGTCCGCGGCGCCGAAGAACACCGCAGGAGAAGGATCAAAGGTAAACACGACGGCAGCAAGGCCCTTCTGCTGCTTCAGCGCCTCAATAAGCTTCCGGTGGCCGAGATGCACACCGTCAAACTTGCCGATCGCCACAGCCGCGGGCTCATCTATATAGAAATGAACCGTATCCGCAATAATCTTCACGTACGCCGCCTAACTAAAGTCCAAGAAACATTTTCTCCGG
>OMSM01000262.1 GCA_900313745.1 uncultured Lachnospiraceae bacterium | reverse complement strand
GCGGCCGTTCTTAAGGAGGCTCCGTGTATCAACGGTATAGAGATTCCCGGCGGCGTCCGCGCAGCCCATGGGCAGCGGGCGGGGCGCGGTTCCAGTATCGGGAATGCTGAAATGTACATTGGTCATGGCGGTGTTTCTCCGTGATTCCTTTGCGTGACGGCTTCCGGCGCGGTTCTTCGCACCGGAAGCCGTCAGGTGATCATCCCTTTACGGCGCCGATGGTGAGACCTTTGACGAAGTAGCGCTGCACGAAGGGATAGAGCAGCACGATGGGGCCGGTGGCGATGACCGTCATGGCCATCTGCATGCTCTCCAGCGGGATCGAGGTGAGGGCCATTCCGGATTTCTCGGCGACGATGCGCATCGCCTCGGCGCTGCCCAGCATGCGCTGCAGGTAGTACTGAAGGGTGAACATGCTGTCGTTGGAGATGAACAGCATGCAGTTGTACCAGTCATTCCAGTAGGCCAGCGCGGAGAAAAGTCCCAGGGTCGCGATAAGGGGCTTCGACAGCGGCAGGATCAGGGAGAGGAAAATCCGCATGTCGTTGGCGCCGTCGATCATGGCCGATTCGGAGATCGACTGGGGAATGCCCGCCATAAAGGATTTCGCGATGATCATGTTCCAGACCGAGAACATAAGCGGCAGGATCAGAGCCAGGAAGGAGTTCTTGAAGTGCAGGTACCGCACACAGAGCAGATACCACGGCACCAGGCCCCCGTTGAACAGCGTGGTGAAGAAGAAGAAAAAACTGAACCCATTGCGCCACTGGAAATCCTTGCGGGAGAGCACGTAGCCGGTCATCGTGGCCATGAAAACCGCGAGGGCTGTCCCGACCGCGGTGGCGGAGCCGGTGACAGCGTAGGCCCTTAAGATGGCTCCGGGGTTCTTCAGGCAGAGTTTGTAGGCTTCCAGGGTGGCATTCTTCAGGTCGAGCCACAGCGGATAGCCGTTGCGGATCATAAAGGTTTCGCTGGTGAACGAGGCGATGATGATCAGATAAAACGGCAGCACACAGATCAGCGCAAAGATGGAGATCAGAATGATGCCGAGGATATTCACGTTTTTCAGGTCGCGGCTTACATGATGGCTTTCCGCGGCAGCAGCAGTTTTGCTCATGAGTTTTCCCTTTCCTTGTCTTCCGGCGTGAAGAACCGGCGGATTCCGAAGCCCGCGATTCTTCGTTTAAGTCCCTGCGGGACGTCTCTCAGTACAGGGAATAATCCGGCTGTATTTTCTTGACGATCCCGTTGCACACCGTAATGGTGATGAAGCAGAGTACCGACTGGTAGAGGCCGGCCGCGGCGGAGACGCCGTAGTCGCTCGAGTCGATTAACAGGCGGAAGACATAGGTGTCGATGACGTCGGTGGCAGGCTGCAGCAGTGCACTGCTCTTGACGGTCTGGTAGAACAGGCCGAAGTCGCCGCGGAAGATGTTGCCGATGGCGAGCAGGACCATGATCATCATTGTGGGGACGAGGGAAGGAATGGTCAGGTAGCGGATCTTCTGCCACTCACTCGCGCCGTCGATGGAGGCGGCCTCGAACATTTCCTGGTCGAGACCGGTGATGGCGGCGAGGTAGACCACGGACCCGTAGCCGGTCTGCTTCCAGAGCTTAAGGAAGATCAGGACGAAGGGCCAGAGATGAGGGGTGTTGTACAGATCGATGCGGCCGCCGCCGAGGGCGGTGACCACCGTGTTGACGATGCCCTTCTCGTAGTTGAACATGTTGTACATTATGGCGCCTGCCACGACCCAGCTGATGAAGTAGGGCAGGAACATGAAGGACTGCGCCACTTTTTTGAAGCGCTTGAAGATGATCTCGTTGAGCAGGATGGCGGAACCCATCTCGAAGACCACGCCGAGGAAGATGAAGGCGATGTTGTAGAGAAGGGTGTTTCTCGTGACCATCCCGAGTTTTCCCTGGATCATCAGGGCCTTGAAGTTGTTCAGGCCGTTCCAGGGGGAGAAGTAGATGCCGCCGGAGCGCTGGTAGCGCTTGAACGCCATGACGATTCCGGTCATGGGCATATAGGAGAACACGAGGACGTAGATGACTGCCGGAAGGAGCATTAAAAGCAGCATCCAGTGGCGGCGTATGACCTTGGCAAACGGTTGCTTTACCTGTATTTCGGTTTGTTTATTCTTTTTCACAGCGGTTCTCCCGGATAAGAACAGGGCGGCGGCTCTAGCCGCCGCCCCGGTTTAGCGTTTAAAACTGTGTTGCAGCTTATTGCTGCTGCGGGGCCCGGCAGATGAAGACCCGGCTCCGCAGAGACTACTGCGGGAAGGCTTACTGTGCGGCAAGCCATGCCTCGTACTGCTCCCTGAAGGTATCCAGATAGATCTGCATGCCTGCGTCGTCCAGCTTCTGGCGGAACTCGGCGATGGTCGCGTCCACGTCATCCACAAGGCCAAGCTGAAGCATCGGGACATAGTCGTTCATCACGTTCTTGATCGCAGTGACATAATCGGCGATTTCTGTGGTATCAAGGCTGAAAGTGCGGGTAGGGGATGCGACGCCGCGGGCCTCTGTCTCCTCCTCGATTGCCTGCCTGCGGGGATCCATCGCGCCGTCGGTCAGTTTGTAGTTCTTGATGGACCAGGAGGCTGCGGTAACCCAGATCGCGAAGTCTTTGGACTTCTCCAGCTCTCTGTAGTGATCCTCGTCGATCATCTCATAGTGCACACCCTCGATGCCAAGGGTCATGAGGCGGTTGAGGTAGGTGTCGTTCTCGAACAGGTCAAGAACCATTGCCGCACGCTCCGGATTCTGGGAATCCTCGGCGATGGCAAGGCCGCCCGCGCCGTATGCCGCTGCGGCCATGTTGTCCGCGCCGAGATCGTAGCAGGCGCACTCGACGCCCTCCGTCTGCTCGGCCTGGTCGATGTAAGGGAAGAGAGAAGTATTCCAGGCATCCGCTGCGCTCTGCAGTGCACCGAAGGCCTCGTCCTTCGTGGTGGAATTGGTCAGGGCGCTGCGGCTCCATACGCCGGCGTCGGCCAGTCTCTTCATCTCGTGTGCGAAATCCTTGAAGACGTCCATGTCATAGATCAGCTGGATATCCTCCACGGCGGGAGCCTTGTCGCTGCCGTCGAAGAGATAGCCGAGGCAGAGGTAGTCATCCTCAACCGCGCTGCGCTCATCGAACTCCTGGCGCCATACGTCCCAGAGCTCCTTGTTCTCGCCGGCTGCCGCGTAGGCATAGATTCCGCTCTCGGGGGTTTCCTTCTCGGCGATGGTGGTCAGGTAGTTGGCGAAATCCTCCCAGGTCTTAAGCTCGCCGATGCCGTACTTGTCGGCCAGATCCTTGCGGATTGCGACGTACTTGGCAGAAGCCTCGGTCATGTTCTGGGGGATGCAGTAGAGCTTTCCGCCCTGCAGGCTCTCGATGTAGCTGTCGGGATCCTGATACCTGTAGGTGAGGGGCATGTACTGCTGGATGAAATCATCGGTCAGCTCGACGAAGGATCCCTTCGCCGACTCGGAGCCGAGGAAGCACCAGCTGGCGGTGTAGATGATGTCGCAGTCATCGCCCTGAAGAGCCAGGGGATACAGGGTGGTGTAATCTGCCCAGCTTAAGAACGTGGCGGAGAAGGTGGTGTTGTAGGGCTCGAGATACTTGTTCATCTCGGCGCAGACTGCTTCCCAGTCATTCGGCGTATCGCCGACCATGTACATGTTGATGTTGACCTTCTTGGAGAGGTCGATGGTGTACATATCCGGAGACGCGTAGACAGGGGTGGCCGGGGTGTTCTTCTCCGGAAGACCGGCAAAGGCATCGGAAGCCGCGGCGGGTTCTGCTGCCTCTTCTGCGGTTTCTGCCGCGGGAGCGGCAGGGGTGGAGCTGCCGGCAGCAGGTGCACCGGCGCACGCGGTGAGCGAGAGCGCCATGGCGGCTGCGAGCAGCAGGCTGACAAGTTTGCGTTGTTTCATTGTTACCTCCCTTTTCTGGGTGTCCCCGAAGTGAGGGGACGGTTGTTATATCAAGGAACCGGAGATCCGGCTCCAGTGATCACTTCCTAGGGCTTTCCCCGCCGGACGGAACCCTGAGTGGACTGGCGGATGACCAGGTTGTACTGAATCTGGGTTCTTTGAGGTGCGTCCTCCCTTTCGAGCAGGCTGACGATCCGCTTGCCAGCCGCCTCGCCGAGCTCGCGGGGATCCACGTCGACCGAGGTGATCGGCGGGATGCTGCTGGTGGTGTAGATGCTGTTGTACATCGACGCAAGCAGAATGTCCTCCGGAACTCTTACGCCCCGCTCGGTCAGCGCCTGAAGGATGCTCCGGCTGATGAGGTCGTCCCCGCCCACGATGCACTGGGCGCCGCGCTGCAGGGCGTTGTCCACGTAGTAGGCGATGAGGCTGCTGTTCACCGCGTTGCGGAAGATCAGGGAATGGTCCGCGGGAATCAGGTATTCCTCAAATGCCCTGAGAAATCCCTCCTCGCGCTTCCGGCTCACCAGGTAGCTCTCTTTGCCCCCTATATAAGCGATGTGCCTTAAGCCCATTCCGAGAAGATAGAGGACCAGCGCCTTGGCTCCTGCGGTGACGTTGCTGTCCACCTGGACGATGTCTTCCGGCGTGGTGCCGATCAGTACGAAAGGAATGCTCCGGGATTTTAAGAACTTGATCTGCGGGTCATCCACATAGCCCCGCATCAGCACCGCGCCGTCCGCCTTTCCCCTCCGGAAGATGCGCTCCATCGCGGTCGTACCCGCGTCCTCCTCCAGGGCGATGACGATATCGTAGTCCGCGGCAGCGGCGCTCTCGACGATGCCCGCGAGGCAGTTCTGGAAGAAGATCGAATCGTGCAGCAGGCTGTCCGGAAGAATTACGGCGATGTTGCGGCTTCCGGCAGGCGCGTACCCCGAAGGCGGGGCTTCCGGACCGGTTTTTTTCGCTCTGCGGGGGCGGTATCCGACCGATTCGCAGTAATCCAGCACCTGTTTACGGGTATCGCCGCCGATCCTGCCCCTGCCGGAGATAGCGCGGGAGACGGTGGTTTTGCTGATTCCCAGATGATCTGCGATATTCTGGATGGTGAGTGAGTTCTGCGCAGGCATTCCGATCTGCTCCGCTTTCGATGCTGCTTTTATGCCCTGGTTTCGCATACCAGCTTCAGGAGGAGTCCGGAAAGAGGAGTTGCGCAGTTGCGCAATTCCCGGAGAAATCAGCCTGAGGCCTTTGTGTTTTTAATGATAAGCGCAGAAAACAGCAGGCGCAATTCGGGAATTTAACCATATTTTACCTGCCGTCCGGGGTAAAACGGCACAAAGAACAAGGCGGAATGAAAATAGTTGCGCAGCGGAACCGCAGAAAAAGGGTAATCCTGCAGTTCTGCTGCGCAACTTATGAAGACAGGAGGCAGTATTGCGGTGAGGAAGCCTCCGCCGGGACAGGGAAGGCACCCGCCGCCCGTCCGGGCTAGAGAAGGAAGCTGCCCCGGAAGGCCTCTCCGGGAACAAGGGATACTTCGGATACCTCTCCTTTTCCTCCGCGCAGGTGTACGGTCCGGGCAGCGGAGGAGTACAGGATGTATTCCGCCTGCCCGTTTTCCCAGCGGATGTCGGCGGTGATTCCGGTCCTCGCGGAGAGTCCGGTGACGCTGCCCTCCGGCCAGGCATCCGGAAGAGCCGGAAGAAGGACGATCTCATCGGTATGGCTCTGGATCAGCATTTCCGCGATTGCGGCAGTGATGCCGTAGTAGACGTCCAGCTGGAAGCCGGGGTGCCCGGGATAGAGATCCCAGCGGTGGTCATCGTGGTCGCCCGCAGCCTTGTGAAACACCTTTTCCGAGAGTATGCGCCACGCCTCGTTGCCTTCGCCGAACCTTGCACGGAGCGCTATGCGCCAGGCAGAAGGCCAGCCTCCGCGGCTGGGACCCCGGCGGTCAAGCAGGACATGAACGGCCTTGAGCAGCTCCGGATCACCCTGTGAAAACTGGTTTCCGGGATACATTCCATAGAAGGGCGAGAGGTGTCCCTGCTGCACAAAGGGTTCCTCCAGTTCCTCGTTCCACTCCAGAAGCTGCCCGAGGCTTCCGGTTTTCGGAGGTGCGATGCGGGGAAGCAGCTCCCGGATGTCCGAAGCAAGCCCCTCATAATCCCGGCCGTCGGGAAGAGTCTCCCCGGCTGCCTTCACCGCTTCCAGATAATCGGCGAACAGGTTGCGGATAATGGCGTTGTTGCACTCGGTATAATGCGCAACAGAGCATTGTTTCCCGTTCCAGACGAAAGGGTTTTCCGGCGACGTTCCCGGACACGCGGCAAGTCCGTCCGGCGTCTCCTCAAGAAGGTCCCGGCAGAAGAGCGCGTTCTCATAGAGCACGGGAAGAAGCCGGAGGAGATAGTCCCTGTCCCCGGTGAAGAGGTACTCATCGAAGAGATTGCGGCACATCCACGCCGCGCCGAAGGGCCAGAAGGCCCAGACAGCCTTTCCGTAGGCGGGAGAAGTTTTGCGCCAGAGATCCGTGTTATGAAAAACCGCGGAGCCCCTGCAGTGAAAGAACTGATCCGCCGTGATC
>OMSM01000361.1 GCA_900313745.1 uncultured Lachnospiraceae bacterium | reverse complement strand
CGTGAAACACGAGGAGAGCCAGAGCGGTGAGGAAAGTGCGGAGGACGAAGGCGGCGCAGAGGGTGAGGAACAAATTCACTGGACGGCAGTGACAGGAGATGCCGCCGGTTATAATGAGATCGATATGACAGAGGTGTCAGAGGTTACACTCGATTCTCTGCCCCCGGGCATCTACCGTCTGGAGGAGACAGGCATTCCTGAGGGCTACATCACTACCATAAAGTTCCATTACTTTGTGATAGAGGTGACAAGTTCCGGCAGAACCGTGTCCCTGTGTGACGAAAACGGGGACAAAGTAACAGGGAAAACCTGGGGCAATGCGACGCTGAGCACGAACAGTGACGGCATCTATATCATTACCATAAAGAACACCCCCGGAGAGGAGCTGCCCATGACCGGCGGGCCGGGGAGAGGAATTTACGCATTCCTTGGCATGCTTCTTATCGCCGCGGCGGGAGTCCTCCTCCTGCGGCCGGGAAGGCGCCTGATCTGAACAGAAGAGAGAAGAGCCAGGGCACACCCCGTCGGAACATCCGTCCGGCGGGGTGCTGCTTTTGGAACGGAAGTACGCATTATGCCGGCCGGAGGCATCGCCTCAGGCCGGCTTTGCCGTCAGGAACGCCCATCTGGGGGATGCTCCGGGCGGTTATTCTGATACAATAGAATCGTCATATTGTTTGTAATGGGGCATTTGCGCCTTCACAGGCAGCGAAACGGAGGTTTGCGATGAAGAAAAACCGTATCGGCCGATGGATAGCGGCAGCGGCAGCGCTCATCCTCAGCTCGTCCATGGTGCTCGGAGTCTGCGCGGCGGAGACGCCTGCCGACAGCCCGGAGAGCGGGACGGAGCACTGGGCGGACCTGGACGTGGAAATCGAGAACAACGGCGGATATTTCGTCCGTGTGGATGACGGGGAGACCGATGCGGTCTACTTCCGCAATTACGGCGAAAGCCAGCTGTGGGAGACGGCGTATTTCGGCAATTTCGTCAGTTTTGCCAGACCCGGGGAGACGGGGAAGCTTATGCGCTATAACCTCGAAACCGGCGAGGTGGAGGAGGTCGCGGAGGACCCGCTGACGGGAATTATCGTCGCGGACGGAAAGGGCTTCTACGGCCGGGCAGCGACGGACGAGTACGGCGGAAAGATATGCAGGATGTCCGCGGACGGGAAGGAGATCACGGAGCTCTCGGAATGCCGGATGGACCTCCTCGGCAGCGACGAAACCGGGACCTATGTCGTCACGCAGTATGCGGATATCTTCGACAGCGCAAAACTCGGCGCGCTGGCCGTGTGGTACGACGGCAGTGAAATCCTTACGGCCGTACCGGATCCGGGCGAGCTCTTAAGCTACTGCGGATTTGCCGACGGCCAGATGATTTTCCTGGTGTACAAATACGAGACCGGGGAGAACAGGCTCTACTCCCTTTCCGTGGACAACGGCGCGCTGACGAGTCTCGGGCGCATATCCTACAGGGATGGGGACGGGAATATCGCGCCGCTTAGCTGCAGGCAGTTCCTGCACGACGAAGAGGGAATCTATCTTATGCTGGCCTCCGAGAGGTACCTTTCCTGGGACGGCGGGGAGCCGCTGGAGTCGCCGAGCGAGATCGCAGGTCACGTCGGCATTCGTGCGGTTCCCGGGAAGCGGAACAGCGTAAAGGTCATCCCGGAGGCGGGAGAAGGCGCTCCCCCGGAGGGAACCGTGCTGCCCAGGCTGCTTCTGACAGATGTCGGCGAGGTGGGAGTTTACAGCCGGACAGGCGGAGATCTTGAATTAAGTGAGGGTACGTGGGGCGACCTGATCTACTATGACAGCCCCTTCGGGGCCTGGCTCCTCGCGGAGAATTTCATCGACGATCCGGGCGACTCCGATTTCCGGACGATCGTGCAGGCGATGGAGTTCGTGGACGGCGCTGCCTATATTATCACCGCCAACGCGGAGAAGTTCTATGAAGAGGACAGCGACATCTACTACAACCTGAAGCTGCAGCAGATGGACTGGTACCGCATCCCCACCGGCGAGGAGGCCGAGGCGGCAAAGGAGAGCGAGGATTACGAATTTACCCACGGAATCAAACAGCTCGCCTGGTGCTACGCGAACTACGAGGGCGGCCTTGACGACGACGGGAAGGGCGATGACGAGG
>OMSM01000441.1 GCA_900313745.1 uncultured Lachnospiraceae bacterium | reverse complement strand
TGGTCAGATATATTCTGCCAAAGGATCCGGAAGGAAAATGTGAACCGCTTACGGAGTTGATTGTAGAACTGTTACAGGATATGTACGGTGCTCCGTTTATCCAAATGTATACTGACCTTGCGGATAAAATGAATGACCTGCAAACGGTCGTAAATAAATGCGGTATAGGTTATGAACGGAATAAATTCACAATATCAAATGCAAAGTCACAGAAAGAGATCCCGTTATTGATCGCCAAAGCTTCGGTTGAGATCGAAAAGGCTTTCCGGGAACTGGAAACAGCAGAGTATCCGGTGATCCTCGGTGAAAGTGAGCTGAAACAACAGCAGGGGTTACTGTTGGATGACAGACGTTCGCAGCTGCTGTTTATGATAAAGTATGTCTTTCGAAGATATCGTTCCACAATACGGATCTGGCCCGCGATCTATAATCGATTTGCGGAAAAATGCGGGGCGGAGGATAGTCTCGCCGGTCAGCTGGATATGCTTTCCGTATTACCCGATGCTGTTGAGTTCTTTGATCTCAGGGGATGGGAGCTGTTTAATTCCGGACAGTATCGTAAAGCCGAGTATTATTTTGATCAGGCAGTCATGCTGACCCTGCAGCGGGACGGTGATCTGAGAGATTATGAGAAGAACCGGGATCTGGTCAAGGGTGTGCTCCGAACCGCCTATCGTCTCGGAAAATATGATAAGGCGTTGGTCTTCGCCAGGGAACGGGAACAGCTCATCCTGGAGCATATGAAGGATAATGAAAAGAATCAGGAAACTGACCCCAGTCTGTTGGAAACCTATTCTTATCTCATGGCGATATATACACAGCTTAAGAACAGATCGGAAGCCGTTACTTATTATAATAAAACAAAGGCGGAGAAGTTTGAGCTGCTGCATTTTTCGGTAATGGCTTATGCAATGGTAGAAAGCTTATGTGGAAGCGGGCCCAATGACAGCTATATTGATCATGTTAAGAAAAGCTGTGAATTATTCAATCTCAATTATCTTCGTATCAACCGGAAACCACTCCTTGCCGTGATCGGCCTGGATCATAAGCGGAAACAACAATATGCTGAAGCGGCTGATCATTTTCTTAAGGCATTGCAGAATTGTCGCAATGTAAAGAGTATGGAGCTGAACGGCGAAGCCATGCCCTTTGGCGAGGATGGCATATTACTGGTAAACCTTCTTTCCTCCGTGATCTGTGCGGGTGATGCTGTGCCGAAGGAACTGGGGATGAAGGCAGTAGAGCTTGCCTGTGTGTATATGGTGGATCGGTGTATCAAAGCCTATGAGATCTATGATGAGGAAGAACGATATGTTTATCTCAGAGTGTGCAGGCATCTGATGTCGCTGTGTCATTCTTATTCTCTGCGGAATCCGGGTTTGTTTATCGGTCGGGAGATCCGGGATCTTGCCTTATGTGCGGTAGGCGTGGGAGGCAGAATATCCGTAAGAGCCGCCGGGTGGCTGGTTCGGGAAAATGATCATATCCGCAGTTCATATGACCGGCTGTTATCGCTTCGAAAACAACAACAGGCAGAGTGCCCGGGTTTTACGATGGATCATCTGACGAGTACTGTCGGGCAGGAGATTCATCGGTTGGAGGGTGAAGTACTCCATTGTCTGGCCAGGGCAGATAAAAAGGAGAAGCTGGAGTCTCTCCAATTTGTGTTTGATCGTGATCTTCCTTCCGGCAGCCTGATCCTTCATTTCGGAAGCTTTTATTATACGGATGGGATCTATGACGAAGAGGGTTATGTGGGTGATTCCCTGGGCCTTGAAAAAAACGAAGAATTCCCATACGCCAGGTATTATTATATGACCCTTTATTTTAATAAGGTGACGCGTATATTTTATCTGGACAAAACCACGTTTATCGATCAGGTGGTGAAGGAATATACGGAAGAGCTTAAAGCTTCGGGTGATGGAGGTATACAAAGGGCACTATGGGATATACTGCTCTTACCGGCAGCGGTATCGATAGATCACGCGAAGCATCTGTACATCGTCCCGGAGGGTGAGCTCTGCAAGGTGCCCTTTGAGCTTCTGGAGGACGAGAACGGAAAACGGCTGATGGATATGGTGGATTCCGTGGAATATCTCTCCTCTGTACAGCGGATCAGAGACAACGTGCCGGAGCAGAAGGATCAACAGAAGATGATGATCATCGCCGATCCTGCATTTCATATACAGGCAGATGGGACGGCCGGTACGGATAAGGAAGTCGTATCTTCCGGCTTCGTCCGTGATCCGGGTGCGGATTTCTTCCGGAACGGGATCGCGCCTCTTCCGGGAACGGCACTGGAGAGCAGTGCGGTACAACGTATAGGTGAATCTGCGAAAATGCAGGTGATCTGTTATGAAGGGGAAGCAGCCAATAAGAAGCAGCTGGAGGATATCCGGGCGGATATTGTACATTTTGCAACGCATAGCTTTGCATTTCCCCAGAGCCGGGACCGACTGGAGGAACGAACGAGGGACGGACTGTTTTACGGAACCTGGTTCAGTCATGCCCCCAACCCGCTGCAGCG
>OMSM01000258.1 GCA_900313745.1 uncultured Lachnospiraceae bacterium | reverse complement strand
GATGCTGATGTAGCACAGTCGGTAGTGCGTCGCATTGGTAGTGCGGAGGTCACGGGTCCGATTCCCGTCATCAGCTCAGAGAAACCAGAGGTCATCCGATCTCTGGTTTTTCATTTGAATTGACTGAGGAAACAAAAAGATGGGCGGCCGGCAATCCGGATTCGCCCATCTTTTTATGTCCTCGGCAAACACCGGCCGGAGGTTATTCTCCGCCTCCGGTATTGATTACTGCCTGAACCTCTGAGCTGTTGACCATTTCCTTCAGTGCTTCATAGCGGGAAGCGACGGCATTGTAGTTGTCTGTCGCGAGATCCATCGCCGCTCTTGCATTCTCTATTGCAGTCACATCACCGGTTTCCTGCGCGCTCAGGAATGCCTGCTGCGCATTCTCCAGAGCGGTAGCGGCTTCGACCAGCTGAACACGCACGCTGTCAAGCTCCTTTGAAGCATTGCGGACATTGATTTCATTCTGCTGGCTTGCCACGACAGCGGCGGCAGCCTCAGATGCCATGAATGCGGCGGTATGTTCGCACCGCTGGCCTGTTCTGCCCGGACTGAGAGTGACGACCCCCGGGGTGGCGAACGGGCAGGCGTCGGCAGCAGGAAGTCCGCTGTAGCTGCAGATCATTCCCTGGAAGTGCACATCACAGTTCTCCTCAGGAATGTTGTCCTCAGCGAAAAACTCCTGCCCTAGTGTGCTGTCACAGAGACCGGCCACGGGAAGCTTGCCCGACGAGCGGCAGATCGTCTTTTTCACTATCCCCGGCGGCTGGGCGAAGTCCCTGTATTCCAGCCCTTCGTGAATTTTCTCCATGCACTTGCGCCAGATGGACTGGGCGAGCGCCTTCTCCGCCGCAGAGCTGAGCTTCAGGTCCTGGTCATAACCTGCCCATACGGAAGCAGTGTAATAATCGGTATATCCGCAGAACCAGACGTCGTTGTATCCCTCTGTGGTTCCGGTTTTGCCCGCGATAGCGGTAGTTCCGAAATTAGTTGCCGTTCCGGTGCCGCTCTTTACGACATCCTCCATTGCGGAGGTAAGCAGCCATGCGGTGGTCTCTTTCAGCACGCGGTGGGATTCCCGCTGGGTATTGTCCAGGATAATGCGGCCTTCATGGTTTGTCACCTTGGTATAGAGCTTGGGAGCAATATAGACTCCGCCGTTGGCGATTGCGGCGTACGCGGCGTTGATCTCGATGTTTTTCACGCCGTGAGTGATGCCGCCGAGCGCGAGAGGAAGGCGGTCGTCATTGAATACCTGTCCGTTGATTTCCTCGTTCTCCGCCAGAGTTGTGAAGCCAAAACTCTTCAGATAATCCATTCCAAGTCTGGGCGTGATTGCCTCGAGAGTTTTGACCGTGACGACGTTCAGCGACCACTCAATACCCGTGCGGAGGGAGCAGATGCCCCGGTAGGACTCGCCGTACCAGTTGCGGACCGGTGTGCCGTCGGGATACTTGTAGGGGGCATCCAGCTGTGTGGTGGCGAGAGTAAGTCCCGCGCTGTCGAGCGCAGGCGCGTAGGTCGAGAGGATTTTGAAGGTGGAACCCGGCTGCTTCATCGCGTCGGTTGCGCGGTTAAACGTCCGGTTTGCCGTCTTCTGGCCGCGGCCGCCGACCATTGCGAGAACCTCTCCGGTATGCTGGTCAATGACGGTAATGGAGATCTGCGGCTGGGGAGTAAGGGTGATCGACTCTCCCTGGACGGTATCGCCTGCGCGCATCATTGCGTCCTTATAGCTCTCGGCGGCGTTCCGTGCCGCCTCCTCGGAGCTGAAAAAGAGGTTGCTGTTGATTCCGTTCTCCTTGAGCCAGAGCTCAAGCATCTCGGAGCTGTAATTCTGCAGGTCGCCTCCGGAGGACTCCAGCGTAAGCCGGTAGCTAAGGTACCACTTGGTGTCGGGCGGGTAGTTGTCGGGATTACTGGTCACCTCATCACAGATTGCCTGGATTCTGGGATCCTGAGTGGAGTAGATATTCAGGCCGCCGGAGTAGAGCAGGGTGTACGCCTGGGTCTCCGTGTAGCCCGCTTCCATAAGGTCGGCGAGCACCTGGTTGGTCAGGGCATCGACGAAGTAGGAGTTGACCACCTCGTCACCGGTCGTGGTATCCACTACCTGGATGCGGGAGTAGACGTTGTCGGCCATGGCCCGGTCATACTCGTCCTGGGTGATGAACTGGAGGCGAAGCATGTTGTCCAGCACATGCTTCCTGCGCTTTTCGTTATCCTCCGGAAACACGATAGGATCGTAGCTGGAGGGATTCTGGGTGATTCCGGCGATAACCGCACACTCCGACAGGGTGAGGTCGCTGACGGATTTGCCGAAATAGCGCAGCGACGCTGCCTGGACGCCCAGGGTGTTGTGGCCGAGGTTGATGGTGTTCATGTAGTTGAGCAGGATGTCCTCCTTGCTCATCGCCTTCTCCAGTTCGACGGCGAGATACTGCTCCTGGATCTTTCGCTTGACGCTCTCGGTGAAGGTCTCCGACGTCCAGTCGGTGAAAACGTTGTTTTTTAGGAGCTGCTGGGTGATCGTACTCGCGCCCTGGGAGAAATTGCGGGTTCTGATGCCGGTGATTCCGGCACGGATGATACCCTGGATGTCGATGCCGTGATGGGTGTAGAAACGCTCGTCCTCGATAGCGACGAAGGCATCGCACAGATCCTGGGGGATCATGTCCCAGCTGACCGGGATTCTGTTGGAGTCGGTGGAGACAAGTTTTGCCGTCTGACGCCCTTCGGAATCATAAACAAAGGTAGAGAAGCCGGTCGGGGTGACATCGATATTGCCTACGCTGGGAGCAGAGTCAATGACGCTGCGGAAGGCACCGATGCCGGCGCAGACAGCGATGATGATCGCTGCAAAAAAGATTATGATGAATAGCTGCAGAAGAAGGAGGGAGACCTTCCGGACGCGCTTCTCGGAGCGGGAGTTAAGCTCCCTCATGCTTCGCTGCAGGCTGTATCTGCTGTAGTTCATATAGATGAAGTCCGTATGTCCTTTCAGGCGGCTTATGCTGCTTATCGCTCGTTATCTGCTGTGGATCAGCAAAACAGATCCGCAATAGATATATTATATCATAACCAGTTCTTCGGAACCTGATCCGGTATATGTTAGAATAATGCCATGAATGGCGATTATTATACGATAGGAACTGAAGGAAACGGCGAGCTCGTCGAGAAGAAGTCGAGATTTCTGGCGACAGCGCTGCATGTCACGTCCGAGGCTGAGGTTCAGGCCGCTCTTGAGGCAGAAAAGAAGCGCTACTACGACGCGAGACACCATTGTTATGCCAGGGTGCTCGGCTCCTCCGGGCAGGATGTGAGATCATCGGATGCGGGAGAGCCGACAGGAACTGCGGGAAGGCCGATTCTCGACGTACTGCAGGGATACGTGCCGCCCGCATCGGACGAAGGAGGCGGAGAATCTCCGCTTAAAGGGCTTTGTGACTGTATAATCATTGTCACTCGGTATTTCGGCGGGACGCTCCTCGGAACCGGAGGGCTCACCAGGGCATATTCCGGTGCGGCGAAGGCAGCGCTTGCGGACGCCGGAATTGTCCGGATGTGCCGCTGCTGTGTGTTCACCGCTGCCGTGGAGTACAGTTTTTCGGACCGCATACAGTATCTTCTCCGGCAGGAAAAGATTACCCCGGAGGATGTGGTTTATACGGATAAGGTCACACTTCATATAACTATCCCCGAAGGGCGGGGAGACACGGTGAAAAAACTGATCATTAATGCCGCGGACGGGCGCGCCGCAATCCGGGATATTGCTCTGGAATACAGGGGAATACCGGTGTCAGCGGAGAAGTTTTGAAAGATTGCCCGCAGCGGATTATCCGGTTGACAAAACTGCGGGAGAGTCGATAGGATTAGTAGAAGTTTTCAAAATAAGGGATCATTTCCCGGAGGAAAGGACGGTGATGAACATGAATCGAAAAACTGATTCCCATGGCAGTGATAACCCTCTGCCTCCGTTACGATGCATGCAAATCACCTGTTTTTTACTGAAGGCAGGGATACTTTGCCCTGCCGCGGAGGCGCGATCCCATGGAAGAAGAAAGAGATTTACAGGAAGAACTGCGTGAACTTCTGGAGACGAGACAGTATACGAGGCTCCGGCAGACATTAGCGGACATGAACGAGGCGGATATCGCCGCGGTCATGGACGAGATGGAGGACGAGGTCTCCCTGAAGATGTTCCGCATGCTGCCGAAGGATATGGCGGCGGACGTCTTCGCCCAGCTGGAAATAGACGCCCAGCAGTACATCATCACATCGCTGTCCGATAAGGAAGCAGGCAATGTCATTGATAACCTGATGGCCGACGATGCCACGGACCTTCTCGAGGAGATGCCCGCGAACGTCGTGCGCCGTATACTTGCCAACGCACAGCCCGAGACCCGGGCGGACATCAATAACCTGCTCCGCTACCCGGAGGATTCCGCCGGAAGCATCATGACGGTGGAGTATGTGGACCTCAAGGAGGAGATGACCGTAGCGGACGCAATTGAGAGGATCCGCAAAATCGGGCTGGATTCCGAGACAGTCAGTATCTGTTATGTCATCGACAATTCCAGAATCCTGAAGGGAACTGTAGCACTGAGGTACCTTCTCATCCACGATCCGGAGGACAGGATCGGCGACTTCATGAATGAGACGGTCATCAGCATCAAGACGACGGATGACCAGGAGGAGGCGGCGGACAAGTTCCGTAAGTATGACCTCATCGTGATGCCGGTGGTGGATAACGAGATGCGGATGGTGGGCATTATCACCATCGACGACGTGGTCGATATCATCGATGTGGAGGCCACGGAGGATATTGAAAAGATGGCGGCTATGATCCCTTCGGACAAGCCCTATCTGAAGACCGGCATTTTCGAGACCTATAAGAAGCGCATGCCGTGGCTGATGCTGCTGATGATTTCCGCAACATTTACGGGAAAGATCATGGCGAGATACGAATCTGCGCTGGCTACTTATACCATTCTTACAGTTTTCGTACCAATGCTCATGGATACCGCGGGCAATGCGGGCTCGCAGGCAAGTACCTCGATCATTCGCGGACTTTCCCTGGATGAGATTGAGCCGCGCAATTTCCTATCCGTCATTTTCAAGGAGTGGAGAGTAGCGCTTCTTTGCGGCGGTTCCCTGGCACTGATCAACCTTGTCAAGCTGCTGGTCATCGACCGTGTCCCTCTGGTGATCGCGGGCGTCGTCTGCGTGACGATGATCTGCGTAGTGATGTTTGCCAAGTGCGTGGGATCCATGATGCCGTTAATTGCGCAGCGGATAGGCCTCGACCCGGCGGTGGTCGCCGCTCCGATGCTCACCACAATTGTGGACGCCGTCGCACTCATCATCTATTTCACCATCTCGACAAGAGTGCTGCATATAGCGATGTGACCTCCAAGTGAGCCATATGCCAGTCAGCAAAAAGCCCATTTTCGGAAACCCGTTTCCGAAAATGGGCTCTATTGTTGACTGGCCGAAAACGGCGAACGCCGTTTTCAGCCCGCGGGGAAACCCGCGGGCTGATATATGTCTCAGGAGTTCTTTGCTGCGGCGCTGATCTCGGCGCGCTTGCGCAGGCGGGGATCGAGAATCTTCTTCCTGATTCTTAAGTGCTCCGGAGTTACCTCCAGAAGCTCGTCGGTATCAATGAAGTCGATTGCCTGCTCCAGCGAAAGGATCTTCGGGGGAACAAGACGGAGCGCCTCGTCAGAGGAGGAGGTGCGGGTGTTGGTAAGATGTTTTGTCTTGCATACATTCACGTAGACATCTTCACCCTTGCCGCTCTCGCCGATCACCATGCCGGCATATACCTCCGTGTTCGGGGTGATGAAAAGGTTTCCGCGTTCCTGGGCGTTGAAAAGGCCGTAGGTTACTGCAGTACCGGCTTCGAACGCGATAAGGGATCCCTGCTTGCGGTATTCAATATCCCCCCGGTAGGGTTCATATCCCTTGAAGATGGTGTTCATGATGCCGTTGCCCTTGGTATCGGTGAGGAAATCCCCGTGATAACCGATAAGGCCGCGGGAAGGAATATCGAACTCCAGGCGGGTATAGCCGTTCGACGCCGTTCCCATGCTGACCAGGTTGCCTCTGCGCTGGGAGAGACGGGAGATTACGGTGCCGGCAAATTCGTCGGGAACGTCTATATAGCAGGATTCGATGGGCTCAAGACGCTTGCCTTTCTCATCGTAACGATAGATGACCTCTGCCTTGCTGACGGCGAATTCGTAACCCTCGCGCCTCATATTCTCAATCAGGACGGAGAGATGGAGCTCGCCTCTTCCCGATACCTTGAAGCAGTCCGTGCTGTCGGTATCCTCAACCCTGAGAGATACGTCTGTATTGAGCTCCCTGTAAAGACGGTCGCGGATGTGGCGGCTTGTGACGTACCTGCCCTCACGTCCCGCGAGGGGGGAGTCGTTAACATTGAAGGTCATCGCGATGGTAGGTTCGGAGATCTTCTGGAACGGGATGGCCGCGGGCGTTTCCGGCGAACAGATAGTATCACCGATCTTGAGGTCATCTATTCCGGAGACGGCCACGATGGCGCCGATTCCCGCCTCCTTCACCTCGATCTTGGAGAGACCCTCGAACTCATAAAGCTTGCTTACCCGGACCCTGCGTACCTTGTCGGGCTCATGATGGTTGACAATGACGGCATCCTGACCGACGCGGATAACGCCGTTGTCCACCTTGCCGACGCCGATTCTGCCTACATATTCGTTGTAGTCGATTGTGCTTACCAGCATCTGCGTGCCGGCATCAGGATCCCCCTGAGGGGCGGGAATATAGTCCACGATCGTTTCGAACAGCGGCTGCATGGAGACACCGGGACTGCCGAGATCCAGAGTGGCTATTCCGGATTTGGCGGAAGCAAAGACGAAGGGGCAGTCCAGCTGTTCATCACTGGCGCCGAGATCGAGCAGAAGCTCAAGCACTTCGTCGATAACCTGGGTGGGTCTCGCTCCGGGCCTGTCGATTTTATTGATGCAGACGATGACAGGGAGCGAGAGCTCCATGGCCTTCCGGAGCACGAAGCGGGTCTGGGGCATCGGTCCTTCAAAGGCATCCACAACCAGGATAACCCCGTTTACCATTTTAAGAACGCGCTCAACTTCACCGCCGAAATCGGCGTGGCCGGGAGTGTCGATAATATTGATTTTCGTGCCCTTGTAGTTGACGGCAGTATTTTTGGAAAGAATGGTGATCCCGCGCTCGCGTTCGATGGCGTTGGAATCCATTACGCGGTCGACGACTTCCTGTCCCTGGCGGAACACCCCGCTCTGACGGAGCAGCCCGTCCACGAGGGTCGTTTTGCCGTGATCAACGTGGGCGATTATTGCTACATTGCGAATATCTTCTCTCTTCTGAATCATGAATCCTCCAGTCCGCCCAAAAAGCAACTGTATCAGTTTAGCACCGCCAAAAACACATGGCAACCCTATAACGGCCGCAGGGGATGTGTTATACTTCAGAAGAACAGGAGCATGGTCCGGGAAGCTCAGACGGGGCATGCACACTTCCGGATTTCTGTCCGGGAATCCCGTGTTTATTTGTGTTTCGAAAGGGGGACTAATGGCAAGAATTGTCCTTAAGCTCAGCGGTGAAGCTCTGGCAGGTGAGCGGCGCACAGGCTTTGATGAAGCAACGGTAAGGCTGGTTGCCAGACAGGTAAAGCAGCTGGTAGATGAGGGAATTGAAGTAGGCATAGTGACCGGCGGAGGCAATTTCTGGCGCGGCCGCACCGGCAATGAAATAGACCGTGTCAAGGCGGACCAGATCGGCATGCTTGCCACGGTGATGAACTGTATATATGTATCGGAAATTTTCCGCGGTGAGGGAATGATGACGAGCGTCCTTACGCCGTTTGAGTGCGGATCGTTCACCAAGCTGTTCTCAAAGGACCGCGCGAACAAGTATTTTGCCCGGGGAATGGTCGTCTTCTTTGCGGGGGGCACCGGCCATCCGTTCTTCTCAACAGATACCGGAGTGGTCTTAAGGGCAATCGAAGTTGATGCCGATGTGATTCTTCTGGCGAAGAACGTGGATGGCATCTATGACAGTGATCCCAACAGGAATCCCGACGCAAAGCGGTTTGACAGCATCTCCATTGATGAAGTGATCGAGAGAGGGCTGCAGGCCGTCGATATGACGGCATCCATTCTGGCGAAAGAAAACCGCATGCCGATGAGGGTTTTCGCTCTCCAGGAGGAGAACAGCATTATCCGCGCGGCAAAAGGAGACTTTAACGGAACGACGATCACGGTGGAGTGACCGGAAAAGGATTGGCAGGACGGCGGTTTTTCATTTTAAATTCGCCGCAGCCGGAAAGGGAGGGCTTATGGCAAGCGAAAGAGTGAAGGAATATGAGGAGAGGATGAAAAAGGCTGCGGATTATCTGCAGACAGATCTGCAGGCTATCCGTGCGGGCCGCGCGAACCCGCATGTCCTCGACAAGCTTCGCGTCGATTATTACGGGACGCCCACACCGATCCAGCAGGTGGCGAATGTCTCCGTACCGGAGGCGAGGATCATTCAGATCGTTCCCTGGGACAAGAACATGATCAAGGACATTAACCGGGCGATCCTTACTTCGGATATCGGAATCAACCCTTCCACGGACGCGACCAGCATCCGTCTGGTGTTCCCCGAACTTACGGAGGAGCGCAGAAAGGATCTGACCAAGGAGATCCGCAAAAAGGGTGAAGAAGCCAAGGTGGCGGTCCGGAATATCCGCCGCGACGGCAACGATGCGTTCAAGAAACTGACCAAAACGGAGGACGTCTCCGAGGACGAGGTCAAGGATCTTCAGGACGAGCTTCAGAAGCTGACGGACAAGTTCGCAAAGGATATCGACGCAATAATTGAGGCAAAGTCGAAGGAGATTATGACAGTATAGACCGTATGCGCGCCATAGGCGACAGCGCGCATACGGCGCAGCTGCCTTCGGCATCTGCAGCGCTGTCAGGAAAGCCTAGGCGACAGCGCGCATACGGCGCAGCTGCGGGATTGCCGAACCGGATGTGACAAAGCAATTGGGGGGACAGACACCGATAAAACATCGGTGCGTGTCTCCTGTTGCGTTTATGGGGCGGACAGGGAGTATTCATGAGCGAAGAGGAAAGAAGAGTACCGGGACACGTTGCGATCATCATGGACGGCAACGGCAGATGGGCAAAGCGCAGAGGGCTTCCCCGCAATATGGGACACGCCCGCGGGGCGCAGGTGGTGGAACAGATTCTTGAGGACGCCGACGATCTCGGGATCAGGGTGCTTACGGTTTATGCCTTCTCGACGGAGAACTGGACCAGACCCCAGTCCGAGGTCACCGCACTGATGAACCTGTTAAACCGTTATCTGCGCTCAAGTGTCGGTAAATGCATGAAGAACAACGTCAGGGTGCGGATAATCGGGGACAGGACAAAACTTTCGGACGAACTGGTGGAATCCATCAGAAATATGGAGGAGACCACGGCCGGAAATACGGGCATTCTTTTCCAGATTGCCATCAATTACGGCGGAAGGGACGAGATCGTCCGCGCGGTGCGCGCTGTTGCCGAGGACGTAAGAAGCGGAGTGCTTAAGCCGGAGGAGATCACCGAGGAGGCGATCGCGGCGCACACGGATACGGCAGGAGAGCCGGATCCGGATCTTCTGATCCGCACCTGCGGGGATGAGCGGATCTCCAACTTCCTGCTTTGGCAGAGCGCCTATACCGAGCTGTATTTTACGGATGTGGCCTGGCCGGACTTTACAAGGGAGGAGCTGGAGAAGGCGATTGACGCTTATAACGGAAGGGACCGCCGGTTCGGCGGGCTGAAGGAGAAGTGATGAAGACACGGATAATCAGCGGGACAGTCCTCGGAGTCATCACTATAGCGGCAGGGCTTGCCGGGGGAGTTTTTGTAGGGATTGCCCTGCTTTTCTGTTCTCTCATCGGGTATGCGGAGCTGATCCGGGCCTTTCCCGCGGAAGGCGGCAGGCCGGCAGGCGGCTTCGGACCGGCGGAGTGCGCGGGTTTCGCTGTCACGGCGCTTTATTATCTGCTGCTTGTTTTCGGCGGCAGCTTCGCGGAAGCAGATACCCTGGCTGCGGGAGCGGCGGTGCTGCTTATCATTGTGCTGATGGCCATCTTCGTCTTCACCTTTCCGAGGTATCAGGCAGGGCGGATCGCGGCGGTTTTCTTCAGTTTTGTCTACTGTCCGGTCATGATGTCCTTTATTTACAGGGCAAGGATGCTCCCGCACGGGGAGTATGTCTACGCACTGGTGTTCTTCTGTACCTGGATCTGTGACACATGTGCCTACTTTACCGGCCGGGCGCTCGGAAAACACAAGCTTGCGCCGGTCCTAAGCCCGAAGAAGACCATAGAGGGATCGATTGGCGGTGTCGTCGGTTCAGCGGTTTTCAGCTTGCTTCTTGCCGTCGTGCTGGTTTCACGCTACGATGAGGCCCCCGGAAGCTATATCGCGGTTTTTGCCCTGATCGGACTTGTCGGCGGGGCGGTGAGCGAAGTCGGGGATCTCGCCGCGTCGGCTATCAAGCGCTGCTATAATATCAAGGATTACGGGCGGCTTATTCCCGGACACGGCGGGATCATGGACCGCTTTGACAGTGTGATTTTTACCGCGCCGCTGATTTACGCTCTTGCGGCAGCTTTTCTGATGAGATGAAAGAACTGATACTTCTAGGATCTACAGGGTCCATCGGGACCCAGACGCTGGACATAGTCCGCGGCCACAGGGAGGAGATCAGGGTCACGGCCCTGGCGGCCATGCGCAATACCGGCCTGATGGAGAATCAGATCCGCGAGTTCATGCCATCTTGTGTGTGCATGTATGACGCAGATGCGGCAGCGGATCTTAAGTCCAGGGTATCCGATCTGCCGGTCAGGGTGCTTTCCGGTATGGACGGGCTGATTGAGATCGCCGCCGGGGAGGGAGATATCGTCCTCTCGGCGGTCGTGGGAATGATCGGCATAAGGCCTGTACTCGCTGCGATTGAGATGGGTAAGGATATCGCCCTGGCCAACAAGGAAACCCTGGTCAGTGCCGGGCACCTGATCATGCCCAGGATTAAGGAGAGCGGTGTAAAACTCCTGCCGGTGGACAGCGAGCACAGCGCGATATTCCAGTGTCTCGACCATGAACCGCATCATCGGATCAGTCACATCTGGCTTACCTGTTCCGGCGGCACCTTCCGCGGGAAAAAGCGGAGCGAGCTTGCAGGGATGAAGGTAAGGGACGCCCTGAACAATCCCAACTGGGACATGGGGGCCAAGGTCACGATCGATTCCGCGAGCCTGGTAAACAAGGGACTGGAGGTTATGGAGGCGTCATGGCTCTTTGACGTTCCCGTCCGGAAAATCCGGGTCGTGGTTCAGCCGCAGAGCCTCGTACATTCTGCTGTTGCGTTTGATGACGGCGCGGTGATGGCCCAGATCGCCTCGCCGGACATGCATCTGCCGATACAGTACGCGCTGTTTTACCCGGACCGGCCTCCGCTTGCCATTCCGGAGGCGGATCTTTCCGCAATCGGGAGCATAGTTTTCGAGGCGCCGGATACGGAGACCTTCAGGGGACTTCCCCTGGCCTATGCAGCTGCGGAGGCGGGCGGAAGCATGCCGACGGTTTTCAACGCAGCCAATGAAGAGGCGGTAAAACTCTTCATGGAGGACAGAATCGGCTTTCTGGACATTTATGATATGATCGAAGGCGCAATGTGTGCCCACAGGGTGACGGCGCATCCCTCGCTGGAAGAAATCCTCGAAGCGGAGAAGGAGGCCAGGGCGAGGGTCAGGGAGATGAACCATGCTTCTTAGCATACTTATTTTTCTGCTGATTTTTCTGGTAATTGTGGTAGCCCACGAATTCGGGCACTACGCGGTCGCGAAGAGAAACGGCATCCGGGTCAACGAATTTGATATCGGCATGGGACCGACGCTGTATTCCTGGCAGAGCGGGGAGACCATGTTCTGCATTAAGGCCCTGCCGGTCGGAGGTGCGTGCATTTTTGACGGAATGAACGGACTGGAGGCGGAGGACGGCGCAAGCCTCGACGAGCATGCGTATCCGAACGCGAATGTCTGGTCGAGAATGGCGACCACGGCAGCAGGACCCTTCGCCAATTTTATCCTCGGATTCCTGTTTGCTGTGGTGATCGTCGCCTTCGCGGGGACGGACATCCCGGTGATCCGGGAGATCATGCCGGATTCAGCCGCGGAGGAAGCAGGGCTCCTTCCGGGGGATACGATCCGGAAGATCAACGGCGAGCGCATTCACCTCTACCGCGAGGTCAGCGCGATATCCATCTTCAATTACGGAACCCCGCTGACAATTGAATTTGAGAGGGAGGGAGAGGCATATGAGGTTCTTCTGACCCCCAGATACAGCGAGGAGGATGACAGGTATTACATCGGCCTGATCGGCTCCGGTGAATACAAGGAGTGCAAAGGTTTTGAGGTTTTCTCCTACGGCTTCTATGAGGCCTGCTACTGGGTGAAAACGACCTGGAAGTCCATAGGACAGATCTTCACGGGGCATTTCTCAAAGGATGACATCTCCGGACCGGTGGGAGTCGTCAAGGTGGTGGATGACACGCTGGAACAGGCCTCTCCGTACGGGCTTCCGACGGTTGTGCTGAGTTTCCTCAATCTTGCGACACTGCTGTGCATCAATCTGGGCGTGGTCAACCTCCTCCCGCTTCCCGCCCTGGACGGCGGGCGGCTGCTCCTGCAGATCGTGGAGGCCTTTCGCGGGAAGCCCCTCCCTCCGGAGAAGGAAGGGATGATCCATCTCGCCGGCTTCATCGCTCTGTTCATTTTGATGATTTTCGTCCTGTTTAACGATATTTCCCGCTTTTTCCGCTGACAGGGAGCAATGATGGTTACAAGAGAGCATACAAGAACAGTAAGAATAGGTAATCTGACGATAGGGGGCGGAAACCCCGTCGCCATCCAGTCCATGACCAATACGAGAACTTCGGATGTTGAGGCAACCGCAGCCCAGATTCTCGCCCTGGAAGAGGCCGGATGCGATATCGTGCGCTGCACGGTTCCGGACAAGGAGTCCGCAGAGGCGATCGCGGCGATCAAGGAGAGAATACATATCCCGCTGGTTGCGGATATCCATTTCGACTACCGCATGGCCATCGCCGCCATGGAGAACGGGGCGGACAAGATCCGCATCAATCCCGGCAACATCGGCGGGGAGGACAGGATAGACGCGGTCGTTGAGTCGGCTAAGCGCCATCACGTTCCGATCCGCGTAGGGGTGAATTCCGGCTCCCTCGAGCTTCCGCTTGTGGATAAATACGGCGGAGTGACACCGGAGGGACTGGTGGAGAGCGCGCTTGACAAGGTCGGCATGCTGGAAAAACGCGGTTTTGAGGATATCGTGATCAGCATCAAGTCGTCGGATGTCCTCACCTGCGTGAAAGCACATGAGATCCTCGCGCAGAGAACAGATTATCCGCTGCATGTAGGAATAACCGAGGCAGGCACCGTATACGGCGGAAACATCAAGTCCTCCGTCGGGCTCGGGATAATCCTTTATCAGGGCATCGGGGATACCGTACGGGTATCGCTTACCGGAGACCCGGTGGAGGAGATACGGACGGCAAAACTGATCCTGCGGGATCTTGGGCTGTACAAGCATGGTATCGAAGTGGTTTCCTGCCCGACCTGCGGAAGAACCAGGATCGATCTGATCAGCCTCGCGGGCAGGGTGGAGGAGATGGTGCAGCACTATTCTCTGGATATCAAGGTCGCGGTCATGGGCTGCGCGGTCAACGGCCCCGGCGAGGCAAGGGAGGCGGATATCGGCATCGCCGGCGGCGACGGCGAGGGACTTCTGATAAAGAAAGGCGTCATCGTGAAGAAGGTGCCGGAGGAAGCGCTTCTTGCCGTGCTGAAGGACGAACTCGATCACTGGGGAGCATAGATTATGTCCAAGCCGTTTTTTGAAGCATTTCCAAAACTGAATGTGCGGCGGGATCTTTATGACCTTTTCCGGGAGACGGATGTCGTCCGTCTGGCCACAAACAAAACCAGGACGAAGTACAAGGTCTGCATAAGCTCATCCCATCTTATTCATCACAGCGCGGTTGTCCGGATGCAGCGCGAGCTGGCCGGACAGGTGTTCGGCGGCGGGGACACGGAAGTTTATATCCGGGAGGATTACCATCTGTCGGCGCAGTATACTCCCCGCATTCTTCTCGAGGAATACCAGGATTCACTCGGTGCCGAGTTTGATGAGTACTCTCATCTGGCGGGCCGGCATTTCCGGTCGGCTTCCTTCGATTTTCCGGAAGCGGATCATCTTGTCATGACTATTCCGGACAGCTGCTTTGCGAGAGACGTGGGCGATGAGATTCTCTCCTCCCTGATTCGGGTCTTCACGGAGCGCTGCCATATCCCGGTGCGCGCCGAGGTATGCTACAGGGAGCTGACGGAAAAGGAGAGAAGAGGAAAGAAAGGCGCAGGGAAGCCGGCAGGATTTGAGAGCGCTCCGGCAGCCGCGGCGCTGTCCGCCCCCAAGCCTCCGACAATTGTCGGGGCGGGAGAACCGGAGGGCATTCAGCGCGCCCCGGAAGAAGGCGCGCCGGAAGGACCGGAAATCAGGGAGACAAACGGCAGCAGGGGACGCCCCTCCGAGGTTCCCTGGGGACAGGGAAAAGGCGCCGGCCGCGGGAGGAAGAAGGCGGATCCGGAGGAGCGCCAAAGAAGCTCGCGCGCCTCGGACAATCCGGACGTGCTTTTCGGCAGAGAGGTCGAAGAGGACGCGGTGCCGATCGCGGATATCCTGGCGGAGAACGACAGGGT
>OMSM01000231.1 GCA_900313745.1 uncultured Lachnospiraceae bacterium | reverse complement strand
GTGCTGAATGAAAGAGGACACCCCTATCCGCCCGGTCACGAGAAGCCCGGCGCGGAGCCCGCCTTCCTTCTCCACTGCGACACACACATCGTACGCCCCGGGGATCTCCTGATCCCTGTAAGGAGCATCAATGTCCCACGCATCGAACATCCGGGGCACATCCTTGAAGAAGCGGAACCTGTTCATGGGCCCTGCCGCGAACTCCCGCCCGCTGTCCTCGCGGATGAGGCTCACGATCTCGCCTTTTCCGTCAACACGTGCCCTGATCAGGCCGTTCTCCAGAACGAAGCCGTCCCCGTCCTCATATGCCCGGGCTTCCGGTCTGTCCCCGGCTTCACCTGCCGACGGATAAAGGGTCAGTGCCCCTGCGGAGGGAAGCACAACAAGCGCACGCACGTCGTCTCCCGAGGATTCTACGGGTATGCGGGTTCCGTCGGCTGTCACCGCGCCCTCCCGGAACCGCCCGGGCAGCGCAATATAAGCGCGCCGCTCAAAAGAGAGCGAATTCCGGACGGTATACGCGCCGCCGTCCTGCGCCGCGAGCAGGCCCGCATAGGAGGACGCGAGCGCGGATGCCTCGCTGATCACTGCCTCCACCCTCTTCTCCGCCTCGCGGTAGACCCTGGCGATGCTCGAGCCGGGCAGTATGTCATGGAACTGGTGCAGCAGGAGTTCCTTCCAGAGCCGCTCGCCGGACTCTGTGTCATAGCCCGCACCCGAGAGCACGGCTGCCGCGCCCCAGAACTCCATCTCCCTAAGGGCAAGCTCCGCCCTGCGGTTGTTGCGCTTCACCCTGGCCTGGGTGGTATAGGTGCCCCGGTGGGCGTCGAAGTACAGCTCGCCCTGCCAGGTGTTCTTCGGGCCGCCCTGAGCCTCCAGCTTCTCGAAGAAGCTCACCGGGTCTGTCATCTGCACCCGGGGCATTCCCTCGAGATCCCGCTCGCGGCGGATGTACTCGATGTAATCCCTCGAGGGCCCTCCTCCGCCGTCCCCGTAGCCGAAGGGCAGAAGGAACGCGTCCAGATCTCTCTCCTGGGAGCGCTCCTTCCAGGTATTGGAGACAGATTCGGGATCGGTCTGATAGGTGTAGCTGGTCGGAAGGAACGCCGTGACCGAGGTTCCGTCGATGCCCTCCCAGGTGAAGTAGTGGTAAGGGAAGCGCTCCCCGCCGTTGTAGGACCAGAAGATTTTCTGGGTGACCAGATACTTCACTCCGCACTTCTTCAGAATCTGAGGAAGTGCACCGGAATACCCGAAGGTGTCGGGAAGCCAGAGCACCTTTGACTCCGTTCCGAGGACGTCGCGATAGTACCTTATCCCGTAGAACAGCTGCCTTACCAGCGCCTCGCCGCCGGCCATGTTGGTGTCCGGCTCCACCCACATCGCGCCTTCCGCGATCCAGCCGCCCTTCTTTATCGCCGCCTTAATGCGCTCAAAGAGCTCAGGGTAATACCTGCGGCACATCTCGTAGGCCGCGGGCTGGCTCTGCAGATACCGGTACTCGGGATACTCGTCGATCAGCCTCAGCTGGGCGGCGAAGGTCCTCGCCGTCTTGCGGTACGTCTCGGCCATCGGCCAGAGCCAGGCAAGATCGAGATGAGCATTGCCTATGGCGTAAAACTCCGGAGCGGTGGAGCCGTTTACCGCCTCCATCGCGGGTCTCAGCAGTTCCCTCGCCTCCCGGTACGACCGCACCCGGTCCTCCAAAGGCTGCTCGAAGTCCGCGGTCAGGGTAAAGCGCTCAAGCGCCTCCGCTACCTTCGCAGCCCTTAGAGAGGTGTCATCGAGCGTGTCCAGGAGTTTTGAGAGCGTATCGACATCCATGAAGAGCTGGTACGCTTCCTCGTTCCAGATGCCGAAGGTCGGGGTTCCGAGGACCCGCCGGTCATCCTTCTCCTCCCTGGGCTCATAGGTCCCGGGAAGCACCGGGCCGGTCGCGCAGCCCCCGGCTTGCGGGTAGTCATGTCCTGCATAGGTCTCCATCACGACGCTTACGGTATCACCGGCCTTTCCCGAGACGGCGACGCAGTTGTCCTCAATATAGTGGTGCGGATACTTCACCCAGGGAGCGCGGTAGGTGCCGAAAGCTTTCCCGTTGACAAACACCGTGCTCTCCCCGCCCGGCTGAAGATCCATCACGATGCGCTTTCCCTCCGCTTCCGCAGGCAGAGTAAAACTTCCGCGGAACCAGCAGTAATCCCAGACATTGCCCCAGGTATACCCCGGTTCCGCCGGATGATAGTCCAGCTTTCCCGCCTCCTCAAAGGAGAGCTGGTCCGCTGAGCGCGCGGCTTCAAAACGGATCTGCCCCAGAGGCAGATACAGATCATCGAGAAGCACCCGCTGCCAGTGGCGCAGGCGGTCCCGATACTCGGAAGTCATGATTTTCATTTGTTTCCGGTTCCTTTCGTCAGAATACAAAGGTTACGATGCTGTGCGGAGCAAGAACATAGTCCGCAAGCTTCTCCTCCGCACACCCGAAACACCGATATTTCCACTTAGACTTTACCACAAAAAAGGCGGCCTGAACGGCCGCCTACCTATATAGTTTATTGCCCCGCACTCATGCAGGAAAGGACTTACCCATGATTATCTTCTTTACCAAGCATCTTCATCGTGCGGTCCATATTGTCGCTCAGCATGATTTTGAAGCGGCTAACCATGTACTCCGGAGATTCCGTCATCCTGCTGTCGAAATACTCCCGGACCACTCCCATGAACACACACATATAAAACATCAGCAGGAACAGCCTGTCCTTCTCGCTTACCCTGACGTCGCACTTCGCCGCGCTGTCCTCGATTCCCTGCTTGATAACCACCTCACCGTAGCCGCGGAGCGCTTCCATCAGCACATTGCTGTAGACGGAATCATATATATTGAGAAAAAGATTTCTGTGATTATAAAAGTGAAAGAGAACAAGCCCGAAGATCTCGACCCAGCTCCTGCCCGAAGGCCTTACGGCAAGCCTTCCGAACAGCTCGTTCCGGCTCAGGTCCTTTAGCACGTCGATCAGGGAGAAATAATAGTGGTGAAGCGTCTCCATATCGACATTTGCGGCCTCACAGATCATCTCCGGAGTCACCTCCGAGAGCGGATGCTGCTCCAGGAAAGCCATCATCGCACAGCGGATCCTGCTTCTGGAATCGACAGACTGATGCTCGCCGGACACATAGGTTCCCTTTCCGCGGAGCCTGTAGAGGTAGCCCTCTGCGACGAGCTCGGACAGGGCCCTGCGCACCGTAATCTGGCTGACACCGAATTCCTTCATCAGCTCTGCTTCACTTCCCGCGGAGTCCCCGGGTGCGATCTCCCCGGATTCGATGCGGGTGATGATCGCCTGTTTCACCTGCAGGTAAAGCGGTATTCCCGTGGTCTTACTTTTCATAAATACCAGCCTGTAGTATGTGGTCTATAATGTGCTCAGCTGACTGATAAGTATGTATAATCCTGCACACTACATAATTAAGGGGAATCATGATTCCTCATGACTCCCCCATCATAACATATCTTTCCGTCTGCGCAACCAAAGTGCGAATAGTCCGAATATACCGGTTATTCGTCTTTTCTGTCAAAAATCGCCCTTAAAACTGTATATTATGCACAATTACTGATTACTTTGCCTGCTCTTCCGGCGGTGAGAGTATTATTTCACCGTTCCTCAGGCTCATGCGCACCCGGTTTCCCGAGATTCCCGCCTCCTCGAGCAGCTCTCCGGGAATCTGCACCCGGCCCGCCCTGTCAAGGATGGCGTACTCATCATGCGTCGACGCCTCCGCGTTCTCCTCGTCGGCAAAACTCCCGATGCCGGCGAACTGCCTGGCGTAATCCGCCCTCATGATCTGCTCTGATGCGATCTTGCCGTCCCGGATCGCGGCGACGCGTGTGACGTGCCTTGCGATCTGCCGGTCGTGGGTGACAATCACTATTGTCTTCCCCTGCTCCGAATTGATTCTCCGGAACACATCGAGGATATATGCGGATGTCTTCACATCCACCGCTCCGGTAGGCTCGTCGGCCAGAAGTATGCCGGGGTCATTGGCGAGGGCAATCGCAATGGCGATGCGCTGCTGTTCGCCGCCGGAGAGCTGGGCGACGCGGCTGGACTTCTTTGCCGAGAGGCCGACCATGTCGAGGAGCATCTCGGCCCTCTCCCTCCTGGCTTTTGCGCCGGCGAGGCTCATCGGCATCTCGATGTTTTCCAGCGCAGTCAGGTAAGGCAGGAGGTTTCGCCCGCTGTTCTGCCAGACGAATCCCACCGTATCCCGCTTATAGGCGACCAGTTCCTTCTCCGTGAGCTTGAAGAGATCCCTGCCCTCCACGATGAGTTTTCCCGCTGACGGCCGGTCCAGACCGCCGATCATGTTGAGGAAGGTGGACTTGCCCGAGCCGGAGTTGCCGATGATCGCCATCAGCTCCCCCTTCTCCACCGTAAGCTCAAGTCCCTGGAGAGCGAGCACCTCCGTATCCTTGGTCTTATAAATTTTCACCAGGTTTTCGCACAGTATTGCTGCGCTGTTATCCTGTTCCCTGTTCGTATTCTCCGCCACTGGATATCCTTTCCGATGCCGCGGCCTCAACCGCCTATGAGCTCGCCGCCCTCCAGCTCGTAAACCTTGTCCCCGAGCGTCATCAGGCCGGGATCGTGCGTGGTCATCAGCACAGTCACGCCCTCCTCATCCGTGAGCTCCCGGAAGAGCTTCACCACCGCCAGGCCGTTCATGGTATCCAGCGCGCCGGTAGGCTCATCCGCGAAAAGGATCTTCGGCCTGTGGGCGATCGCCCTTGCTATAGCCACCCTCTGCTGTTCTCCTCCGGACATCTCCTGCGGCATATGGCCTGCGCGGCCGGAGAGTCCCACCAGGTGCAGGCAGCGCAGCGCGCGCTCCCTCCTGGTCTCTCCCCCTTCCTCCTCCGCGCCTTCCTTCATTCCGGCCATCCGCAGGGCAAACTCGACATTCTCCTCCGCAGTCATCATCGGGATCAGGGCAACGGACTGGAAGACATAACCGATCTTGTGACGCCTTAAGAGCGTCCGCTCGCTATCTCCAAGGGAGGTGATATCCTCCCCGTCGAACATAACCTTGCCCTCGGTGGGATAGTCCAGGGCGCCGAGGATGTTCATCAGCGTGGTCTTGCCCGAGCCGGAGCGTCCCTTCAGGATGGTCAGCTTCCCCTCCGGAATCTCCACATTGATATTGTTCAGTGCGCGGAACTCGCCTCCGGCCACAGGAAAAACCCGTCCCACGCCGGCCGCTTCAATAAGATTCATATCTATACCTCGCAAAATGCGGCGCCCGGTGCGTCAGCACCGCTGGCGGGGTCTGAAAGCCCTGCATCGGCAGAACTTTCAAACTAATACCTCATTACTCGCCCATCTTGAGCGCCTGCGCGATCTTCATTCTGCGCACCATCGTGCCGAGAATGACGAGGCAGACAACAATCATCGCTCCGACGACGATGCCGAGCTTGATCATATCCCCGGCTTCGTGCACCACCCTTAGCGGCACCGCGGTGTCAATGGTTGCGTAGGCGATCTGGATCAACGGCATGTACAGTTTTGACGTCAGCATGCCTACCGCCACGCCGGCAGCAACAGGGATGCCCGAGATGAACACATGCTCATTCACCAGCATCGTGACGATCTCCTTCATGGACATGCCCATTGCACGGAAGATGCCGAACTGCAGCTCCCTCTCCCGGATGGAGAGGATCCAGTAGATGAGGAAGCCCACAGCACACAGTGCAAGCGCGACGATGAAGCCCACCGTAAGCATGCCGTTGGTACCCTGGATCAGCGGATCATTCCTGCTCTCCACGATATCCGCCGAGGTGTCCCGGAAAACCTTGTAGTTGATGCCGTTCTGCTCGGCGAAATCATAGATGAAGCGGCTTGATCCCG
>OMSM01000325.1 GCA_900313745.1 uncultured Lachnospiraceae bacterium | reverse complement strand
TAGGCGCCGTGAGGCATCTTGAGCGAGGTGTCGCGGACATCGTGGGCCTTGGCACCAAAGATGGCGCGGAGCAGGCGCTCCTCGGCCGTGAGGGCCGTCTCGCCCTTGGGCGTAACCTTGCCGACCAGGATATCACCGGCACGGACCTCCGCGCCGATTCGGATAATTCCATGCTCATCGAGATCCTTAAGCGCATCCTCGCCGACACCGGGCACATCCCTGGTGATCTCCTCAGGTCCCAGCTTGGTGTCGCGGGATTCCGCCTCATATTCCTCCACATGGACGGAGGTGTAAACGTCATCCTTGACAAGGCGCTCGCTGATAAGAACAGCGTCCTCGTAGTTGTAGCCTTCCCAGGTCATGAATCCGATCAGCGGATTCTTGCCCAGTCCGAGCTCTCCCATCGAGGTTGAAGGGCCGTCCGCAATGACCTGTCCCTTCTTCACGTGCTCGTCCCTGGAGACGATCGGACGCTGGTTGTAGCAGTTGCTCTGATTGCTTCTCGCGAACTTGGTCAGCGCGATTTCATCGCGCGTATTGTCATCATATTTGATGCGGATGGTCGTTGCGTCGACATACTCTATGACGCCGTCCTTCTCCGCAAGCACGCAGACTCCGGAGTCGACCGCAGCCTTGACTTCCATGCCGGTGCCGACCACAGGAGCCTCGGTCGTGAGCAGCGGCACCGCCTGGCGCTGCATGTTGGAACCCATCAGCGCGCGGTTCGCGTCATCACTCTGCAGGAACGGGATCAGGGCTGTCGCCACGGAGAAAACCATCTTGGGCGAGACGTCCATGAATTCAAAACTTGCCCTCGGATACTGGGAAGTCTCGGTGCGGTAGCGTCCGGAGACGTTTTTCTCAACGAAATGTCCGTCCGCGTCAAGTTTTGCATTTGCCTGCGCGACGTGGTAGTTGTCCTCCTCGTCCGCAGTCATGTAAATAACCTCATCGGTAACCCTGGGATTCTCCGGATCCGAGCGGTCGACAACGCGGTAAGGCGCCTCGATGAAGCCGTACTGGTTGATCCTCGCATAGCAGGCCAGGGAGTTGATCAGACCGATGTTGGGACCTTCGGGAGTCTCAATCGGGCACATCCGTCCGTAGTGCGTATAGTGGACGTCGCGGACCTCGAATCCCGCGCGGTCACGGGACAGGCCGCCGGGGCCCAGCGCGGAGAGACGGCGCTTGTGCGTCAGCTCGCCCAGGGGATTGTTCTGATCCATGAACTGCGAGAGCTGGGAGGAGCCGAAGAACTCCTTCACCGCAGCCTGAACCGGCTTTATATTTATCAGTGCCTGAGGGGAAATCTCCTCGGAGGCGTCGTGTGTGGTCATGCGCTCACGCACCACTCTCTCGAGACGGGAGAGACCGATGCGGTACTGGTTCTGGAGAAGCTCGCCCACCGCGCGGATGCGGCGGTTGCCCAGATGGTCGATGTCGTCATTGCTGCCGACGCCGTACTCCAGATGCATGTTGTAGTTAATGGAAGCAAGAATGTCTTCCTTCGTGATATGCTTCGGAATCAGCTCGTGAACGCTGCGGCGGAGGGTATCCGCAAGCGCTTCCGGATCCTCGTTGTCCGCATAACGGATGAGAATCTGGCGCAGTGCGGGATAGTAAACCTGCTCGCCGATGCCAAGCTCGCCGGGATCACAGTCAACGTAATGAGTCAGATCCACCATAAGGTTGGAGAGAACCTTCACGTTCCTCTCCTCAGTCTGCACCCACACGTAAGGGATCGCCGCGTTCTGGATCGCGTCCGCCATCTCACGGGTGACCTTCTCCCCCGCCGAACCAAGGATTTCGCCGTTAGCCTCGTCGACGACATCCTCCGCGAGGATCTGGCCCTTAATGCGGTTGCGAAGGGCAAGCTTCTTATTAAACTTATAACGGCCGACCTTCGCGAGATCATAGCGGCGGGGATCGAACAGCATCGCATTGATCAGACTGTCCGCACTCTCCACGGAGAGCGGCTCGCCGGGACGGATCTTCTTATAAAGCTCAAGGAGACCCTGCTCATAGCTGTCGCTGGGGTCCTTGGCAAGCGTTGCAATAAGCTTGGGCTCGTCGCCGAAGAGATCAAGGATCTCCTCGTTGGTGCCGAAGCCGAGCGCACGGACAAGCACGGTCACGGGAACCTTGCGGGTGCGGTCTACGCGGACATAGAACACATCGCTTGCATCGGTCTCATACTCCAGCCACGCGCCGCGGTTGGGGATAACGGTGCAGGTATAGAGCTTCTTGCCGAACTTGTCGGCATCAATTCCATAATATATTCCGGGGGAACGGACGAGCTGGGAAACAATAACGCGCTCTGCGCCGTTGATCACAAACGTGCCGGTCTTGGTCATGATCGGCATGTCGCCCATGAAGATCTCCTGCTCCTTGATCTCGGTCTTGTTCTCCTTGTCGTAGAGACGCACCTTGACCTTGAGGGGAGCAGCATAAGTCGCGTCTCTCTCCTTGCACTTCTCGATGGTGTACTTCTTGTCTTCCTCGCAGAGCTCATACCCGACGAACGAGAGGCTTAAGTGACCGCTGTAATCCTCGATGGGGCTGATATCGTCGAAAGCTTCCTGAAGACCGTAATCAAGAAACCACTGATACGAAGCCTTCTGAACTTCGATCAGATTTGGCATCTCCTGCACTTCCTTCTGACGGGAAAAACTCATCCTGCCGTTTTTGCCGCTGTCAATAGGACGCATCCTGTTTTTTTCCATTCTTGTACCCCGGTTTCCTTCAGCCCTGGCTGATCTAGGCCAGACCCGATAATTAATGAAACAGTTTACAGCAAAACCGCACTTTCCACATCGGACGCAAAAAAGTCCGCACTAAAAAAAGCGCATAGTTTCACCAATAGATATGCGGATAATACATTACCACAAATGAAGTTCGCCTGTCAACGGGAAATTTAAAGAAAGGGGCGGCGCAATTTGCGCCGCCCCGAAAGATTCTGTCCGGTCTTCTGGAATTACTTAAGGGTAACCTTTGCGCCCTCAGCCTCGACCTTCTTCTGGATCTCCTCTGCCTCTTCCTTGGAGACCTGCTCCTTGATCATCTTAGGAGCGGAGTCAACAAGATCCTTAGCCTCCTTCAGGCCAAGGCCGGTGATCTCACGGACAACCTTGATAACCTTAACCTTGTTGGGGCCGATCTCGGTCAGCTCAACATCAAACTCGGTCTTCTCTTCCTCAGCTGCTGCTGCGGGGCCGGCGGCCGCGACGACAACACCTGCTGCTGCGGAGACACCAAACTCCTCCTCGCAGGCCTTGACAAGATCGTTCAGCTCGAGAACGGTCAGCTCCTTGATCGCATCGATGAATTCCTGGGTGCTTAACTTAGCCATGATATACCTCCATTAAGATAATATGCGAAAAATCGGTTCCGGGAATGCCCGGAGTGTTGCCGGACGCTGCAGAGCGGCGTCCTTTCGTGCATTACGCTTCGGGAGCGGGGGCTTCCTCAGCTGCAGGTGCTGCTTCTTCAGCTGCGGGAGCAGCTTCGCTGCCCTCGCCGTTCTTCTCGGCGATCTGCTTCGCGATACGTGCGAAGTTCGCGATCGGGGACTGCATGCTGCCGAACAGTCTGGCCAGCAGAGCATCTCTTCCGGGAATCAGCGCAACCGCTGCGATTCCTTCGGCGTCAAATACCTTGCCCTCAACCGTACCTGCCTTGATCTCCAGCTTGTTGGCCTTCTTGGCAAACTCAGCCAGAATACGTGCGGGAGCTGTAGCATCATTCTTGGACACCGCTATGGCGCTGGGCCCGTTCAGATAAGGGGCCAGACCTTCACAGGGCGTGTCCTTGAACGCAAAGTTCATAAGAGTGTTCTTATAAACCTTGTACTGGATGCCTTCCGCACGAAGGGCTCTGCGCAGCTCGGTGTCCTGTGCCACGGTAAGACCGCGGGCATCCACCAGAACGACCGACTGAGCACCGTCGATGCGCTCAGAGATTTCCTGAACGACCGGCTGTTTTAACTCAACCTTTGCCATCTTCGTACCTCCTTTTAGATTTTCTCGCCGAAAGAGATAGAGACGGAAAATAAAAAACCTGTCATTTGCGCAGACTGCAAAGACAGGAGGACATAATCCGCATTCAGATCTCATTCCTCGGCAGGCGTGCTCACCGCTCCTTACGCCTTACGGCGCCTGCTGTCTTCGGCATGTGCCGCGAATGAATGGCATCTCATCCGCAACGAACAATAAAATAACACTGCTGTGGTCATTCTGTCAACACAGAAATGGTAAAAAACCAGACCCCAAAAAACCGGCAGCCGGCTGTCCCATCAATCTGATGCCTCAGCCGGCGGGACAATCTAAAGTGTATCGCGGCGGCGCCTGTTCCTCACCGCCGCGTGACATAACCGTCAGCATCGATATTCACCGATGAATCCCAGGAGCGGAGCTTGTCCAGCACCCTCTGCTGCTCCGCGTCATGCAGCATGTTGACCCTGGAATTATTCTGCAGCATCGGGACAAAGCGGACGGACACCAGCTCCTTCGTCGACGGGCGGAAAGTGATTTCCGCAATTCCCGTATCTACAGTAAACGAGGTGAAAAGGAAATTGCCAAGGCTGTAGATCACCGGAACATCTCCCTGGTAGCTTATCGGCTGCAGGCAGTGCGGATGCGCACCTACGATCACGTCCGCGCCGGCGGCAATCATATCCCCTGTCCGTCCGGTCTGCCACTGGTCCGGCTGGCTCTCCTTCTCCGTTCCCCAGTGCATGAATACGATGACCTGGTCAGCAGCCTGATCGGCTTTTCTGATCTCCTCAAGAAGACGGTCCGGCTGCCACGCCCGGAATACTCCGGGGACTCCTTCCGCCGCCCCTCTTGTATCGGGGTTATTGTCAAAGCGCTCAATCTGAGTGGCGTTAAGCAGGGCAACCCGCATTCCGCCAATTTCAAAGATGACCGGCGACGCAGCCTCGTTGATCTCACGGCCGGCGCCGACGCGGATCATGCTCATCGCATCGAGCGTGTCCAGGGTATCCAGGAATGCCTGTTCCCCGTAATCAAAGCTGTGATTGTTCGCCATCGCGGCTACGTCCGCTCCGATCAGCGGAAGCCAGAGCGCCTTGTCGGTATGCGCGCGGAAGGTATATGTTTTGCCTGGTGTCGGTGTCCCTCTGTCACTGTAAGGGAACTCATTGTTGACCACGAGGACATCTGCCCCGCGCATTAAGGCCAGAACCTCCGCGTCAAATGACTGCTCTATTCCGCCCCTCTGCAGCGCCGCGGCAGCTACGGCATATCCCTCGTCGAAAAGAATATCCCCGGTAAAGGCAAAGGTCACAAGATCCTGCTGGGCAGTGTCCGTGACGCGGAAAACTCCTCCCTCGGTCTTGAGAATATTCGGGGACGCGGTAGGATAGAGTTCCTCTGGTTCCGGTTCAGGTTCAGGTTCCGGTTCGGGTTCAGGCTCGGAAAGCACTGCAGATTCCTGCGGAGCCTCCTCCGCAGGAATCACCTCTGCAGGGATCTCCTCTTCCTTCACTGAAGCAGGTACCTGTTCCTCTGCATCGACAGTTAAGGACTGCGAAAGGGCAAGCGCCGCTTCCTCCGACGCCCTGGCCCTCTGCCGCTTTTCCAGCCCATACAGCAGCGCGGCAAAAACCGCACCTCCGACAAGGAGCGTCACAAAAAGCGTACTGATGAATATTGTAAGAAAGCGCGCGCCTGACGGCGCGCGCCTTTCCTGATTTCTCATAAAGCGTCCGAATTAATATCTGTTGGAAACAATCTTCACGCCGGGGCCCATGGTGGTCGCGACGGAGATGCTCTTTAAATACTGGCCCTTGACCGCAGCGGGCTTCGCGCGGACAATCGCGTTCAGAAGAGCATTGAAGTTGTCCACAAGCTGCTCCTCGCTGAAGGAAGCCTTTCCGATCGGGCAGTGAACAATATTGGCCCTGTCGAGACGGTACTCGATCTTACCGGCTTTGATATCCGCGATCGCCTTGGTGACATCCATGGTAACCGTTCCGGCCTTCGGGTTGGGCATCAGGCCCTTGGGGCCGAGGATCTTACCGAGACGTCCGACAACACTCATCATGTCAGGGGTTGCAACAACAACATCGAAATCAAGCCAGCCCTCGTTCTGGATTCTCGGGATGAGCTCATCACCGCCGACATAATCCGCTCCGGCTGCCTGAGCCTCGTCAAGCTTGGTTCCTTTCGCGAAGACAAGAACGCGGACGGTCTTGCCGGTGCCGTGAGGCAGAACGACTGCGCCGCGGATGGCCTGATCGGCGTGACGGCCGTCGCACCCGGTACGGATGTTGATCTCAACCGTCTCATCAAACTTCGCGGTAGCGGTCTGCTTGACCACCTTCATCGCCTCTTC
>OMSM01000130.1 GCA_900313745.1 uncultured Lachnospiraceae bacterium | reverse complement strand
GAGATCCCCGCGGAGCTTATGGACAGCGCCCCGGCGAAGAAGAGCTGGCATTTCGATGACGACGACACACCGTTTGCGGATTATGACGGCGGGGCGGACAGTTACAGGGGATATGGCAGCTCCGGAAGCTATGGCGGCTCCGCTAAAGGTGCCTCCTCCTATTACGGGGACGGCGGAAGAGGCCGCAAGGGCAATGAGGGCTACGAGAATACCAGGGGCTACGGCTCCGTGGCCTACATGGACAGGCAGAATAATTACGACAGGTCACGCGGCAGCTATGGCGGCTCCGGGTCATCCGCAGGGAGCACCGGGAGCGGAAGGCGGCTCAAGGCGACTTATGTGAAGCCGCACACCGCGGAGGAGAAAAAGCCTTTCATCGCGAGGGCGAACGACTCCCATTCGAGGACCAGCAGCCTCGGGGCTGCGGGCCGGATGGGAGGCCTTGCCAAGGGAGCCGATATCGTCGGAGCGGCGCCGGACTACGGCCCGGGCGACCGCGTGGTGCACGTGAAATTCGGCGAGGGCACGGTGAAGGCCGTGGAACAGGCTCCGAGGGATTACAAGGTCACCGTCGATTTCGACGAGTTCGGCACCAAGGTGATGTACGCAGGGTTCGCGAAGCTGGAGAAGCTGTAGGTTCTGATGTCCCTAAAATCGCTGTACATCAATGCCGGTTTCCGATATTATTGAAGTAGTGTTTCGGCGGCTTTACAGCCGCCGAACATCGTTTCGCCCCGGCGGGACATGGCAGCTGTGGTATGCACAATCAATTGACAGAATGGAGACTGCAATGGGAGATTATCTTGGAAAGGACATTCCGAAGCTCGGATTCGGCCTGATGCGCCTGCCGAAGCTTGCGGACGGAAAAAATATCGATATTGAAGAGACGAAGAGGATGGTCGACGCCTTCCTTGCGGCGGGCATGAAGTACTTTGACACTGCATACGTCTATGACGGCGGCCTGTCCGAGATGGCGGCAAAGGAAGCGCTGGTTGACCGCTATCCCAGGGAGAGCTTCTATCTCGCGACAAAACTCAACACCGGAGCGCAGGGATGCGTGGACGAGGAGACTGCGAAGAAACAGCTTTTCACCAGCCTGGAGCGCACAGGGGCGGGGTATTTCGATTTCTACCTGCTGCATGCGCTCGGCACCAGGAACCGCCAGTCCTATGAGGATTATCATCTCTGGGACTTCGTGAAGGAGATGAAGGAGAAGGGCCTGATCCGCCACTACGGCTTCTCCTTCCATGATAAGCCTGAGGTGCTGGACGACCTTCTGACGAAGCATCCCGACGCAGAGTTCGTGCAGCTGCAGATCAACTACGCCGACTGGGACGCCCCCAACGTCCAGTCCAGGGAGTGCCTCGAGGTTGCCAGGAAACACGGCAAATCGGTCACCGTCATGGAGCCTGTAAAGGGCGGAACCCTGGCAGTTCCCCCGGAGCGCGTCCAGCAGATCTTCCGTGCGGCGGATCCCGTCGCGAGCTTCCCTTCCTGGGCGATCCGCTTCGTCGCCTCGCAGGACGGCATAATCACGGTTCTCTCCGGCATGTCCAATCTGGCGCAGATGGAGGACAACCTCTCCTACATGAAGGATTTCAAGCCTCTGAACGAAGAGGAGATGGGCGTGATCCGCGCGGCGCAGGCGGCTCTTGCGAACGTGAATTCCATCCCCTGCACCTCCTGCCACTACTGCACGCCCGGGTGCCCGATGCAGATCCCGATTCCCGAGATCTTCGGCGCGATGAACAAATACCTGGTTTACGACCAGCTTGAGGGTGCGAAGCACGACTACGGCTGGCAGACCGGCGGGAAGTCGCAGGCCTCTGCCTGCATCCAGTGCGGCCAGTGCGAGCAGGCATGTCCCCAGCATATCGGAATCATAGAGAAGCTTAAGGAGTGCGCGGCGCTTCTTGAGGCATAAGTGGTTGACGGCGGGAGGACAGTATGGACTACATTCTTAAGAAATTCATCGGCAGGAAGACGAGAGAGCAGTTTCTTAAGGTATTTGCCTTTATCGGCGTATTCGCCTCCGTCGCTGCCGCAGTTTAT
>OMSM01000257.1 GCA_900313745.1 uncultured Lachnospiraceae bacterium | reverse complement strand
GATCCTGCCGCCTGAAGAGGCGGGGACTCCCCGACTGAGTTGAACTTCTTATATACGGGTAAGACTCCGCAGGCTGAAAACTGCGGCTCCGCAGGCAGCTTCCTCCTCATAAGGGCTGAGTGCTGCCGGCATTTCAAAAATCCCGGCTGTAATCTCGCGGAGAAGAGCGTTGCGGCGCATCCCGTTTCCGGAGACGACCGCCCGCACCGCCGGCTCCGCTCCGCGGCGCAGCATCTCGTCGTAGAGCTCCTTCAATTCGGAGATCATCCCCTCCATTACGCTGAGAATCAGGCGGCCGGGGAGGAAATTCTCCTCCGAGATCCCGGTGATGCTTCCTCTCGCGCCGGGATCAGCGCGCGTACCGCCAAAAGCGGTTACCGTCCGCGGGATATCCCTTCCCGCCTCATGTTCGAGCTCCGCCCTGGCCAGGCGTTCCATCACTTCGTACTGTGAACTGTCCTCCCCCGTAATTTCCCTGCTGTACGAGCGGAAAAACCGCTCCAGGATCGCATACGCCCTGCCGCCGCAGAGCGTCGCTCCCACGAGCAGGCACCTGTGGTTAATGAACGGACGGAGCTCAGTAAGGGCGGACGTCCCTCCGAGGCCGGAAGAACCTGCCATCGAGACCTGTCCGCCGGTGCCGACGTTGATAAGCAGCGTATGCTCCTCCGCTCCCGCTGCTCCGATGAAGCTGGCCTGATTGTCTCCGATTGCCACAGTCACCGGGATTCCCCGAAATTCACCGATCACCTCATTCCCGGACGTCACTTCCGGAAGAAAGGAAAGAATTCCCTTCCCCGATGTTCCGTTTCCGGCAGCAGCCTTAACCAGCGCCGCCTCATCAAACCGCTCCCCCGGAATATCCCAGAATCCGAAACTTGCGGCGTTATTCGCGTGCACCAGCGGGGAAGTGCGCCCGGTCAGCTGCATGCCGAGATAATCCATGATTGTACAGAATGTGACTGCTGTCTCCGGTACAAGGCCGTGTTCCAGGTTGTAGATATGTGTTACAAGCCCATATCCCGGAGCGGCCGGCCTGCCGTAAGCCGCGGCAGCCCGCTCTGCGGTGCTTCGGCCGTTCTCCTTAAGGCTCCCTCTCTGGTCCTGCCAGGTATAGAGGGGACTGACCGCTCTGCCTCCGGCATCCACATAGACGATCCCGTGCATCTGTCCGGTGAGGCCTATGCCTGCGGGTTCGCCGCAGCGGTCGATAAGGCGGTCCAGCAGCGCTTCGGCTTTGGAGACGATCACCGCGGGATCCTGTGTTTTCTCCCAGTCATGAGCAGGGGCGATATCCGCTCCTCCCGGGATGGTTTCGCTCATCAGCACCTTCGCTCCGGAGTGCTCCCCGGATGCATGCGCCGGCCCGCTGCCCGTCTCAAAAACCACTCCGCTTATGCTGGTCGTTCCAATATCAATTCCGATTGCTCTCATAGATACCTCTCCTGCTGAAACAGAATCCGCGGTTGCTATCTGCCGAACACGGCGCCGGTGCAGGACAGCGCAGGCTGTGCCCGGTGCTGCGCTGATTTGCTGTCTCAATGCTGCGCCGGTTTGCTATAATATCCATATCGGAGGCCCCGGAGGAGATTCCGGTAAAAGGCGTGTTTTTCATGCCGGACTGATTCCGGAAATCGCGAAGCGCGTTCCTGAAATAACTATAGTACATAAACTGCTCTGAAACACTTTTACCCGGAGATATTATTGCCATGAAGAAAAAACTGATCGCACTCATGATTGCCGCACTCTGCCTTGGCGGATGCACATACGCTGTTCCTTCCGCGCCGGCGGCCGAAACCGCCGCAGCGGAGGAGGAACTGCCGTCGGCTGAGGAAGCCGGGGAAGCAGCGGAAGCCGAAGAGACCGAAGAGGCCGCGGAAGAGCCGGCTGCTGAGGTCACGGAAGAAGCGGAGGCCGAAGAGACCGCCGGTTTCACGATCATCGACATGACCGGCCGGGAGATCTCCTTTGAGAAACCGGCAGAGCGCATCGTCGCCCTCTCCGCTGCCGACTGCGAGGTACTCTACGCCGTCGGTGCCGGGGACAGGCTTGTCGGGCGCGGCGAATACTGCGATTATCCTCCGGAGGTTCTGGAGATTCCCAGCGTGCAGTCCGGCTATGAGACGAACATCGAGCAGATCATCTCCCTGGAGCCGGAGGTCCTCCTCATGAGCACCATGGCCCAGACCGAGGAGCAGATCGCCGCCCTGGAAGAAGCCGGGGTAAAGGTTGTGGTTTCCGATGCTGCGGATATTGAGGGTGTGTACCAGTCCATCTCGACCATCGGCGCGCTGACCGGAAACGACGACGGCGCCGCCGAGGTAATCGAGGGCATGAAGGCCGCTTTCGACGAGGTACAGGAAAGAGCAGCGGCGGCAGCCGAAGACACCGATGAAGCCGCCCCAAAGACAGTCTACTTCGAGGTCTCCCCTCTGGAATGGGGTCTCTGGACGGCCGGAACCGGCACCTTCATGAACGAAATTGCGGAAATGCTGGGATTAAGAAACGCCTTTGACGACATCGAGGGCTGGGGCGAGATTTCCGAGGAGCAGGTAATTGAGCGCAATCCCGATTACATTGTCACCATCACGATGTACTACGGTGAGGGGCCGACCCCCGTTGAGGAAATCCTCTCCCGCCCCGGCTGGGAGGACATAGCCGCGGTGAAAAACGGAAAAATCCTGAACCTGCAGAACGACGAGCTCTCCCGTCCCGCACCCAGGCTTGCCGACGGCGCGTCTCTCCTGTGTGACTTCGTGTACGGAGAAGAATGAGGCCTGTTTCTTCCGCAAAACAGACACGGATTATCCTGATTGTCCTGCCGGTGATCGCGCTGATCACCGGCTTTGTCTGCGTCTGCGCGGGGAGTGTCGCGATTTCCCCGGCGGATACTCTCGCCGTCCTGCACTCCGCGCTCACCGGTTCACCCCTTCCGGAGAACATCCCAGCAAGCACCGCCTCCATCCTGCTCTCCGTGCGGCTCCCCAGGGTGCTCTGTGTCGCGCTGACCGGCGCTTCGCTCTCCATATGCGGCGCGGCAATGCAGGGCCTCCTGAAAAATCCTCTGGCGGACGGCTCGACCCTCGGTGTCTCCACCGGTGCTTCCCTCGGCGCGGCGCTCTCCATCGCCTTCGGACTCAGGATCCCGTTCCTCCCCTTCTCGGCGGCCTCCGGGATGGCGGCAGTTTTCGCCTTCCTGTCCCTGATGATCATCATGGCGCTGGCCTGGCGCATGGATCACACTCTGTCCACCAACACCATTATTCTCATCGGAATCATCTACTCGATGTTCATCTCCAGCATCCTCTCGCTGGTGGTGACCTTCGCCTCCAGCCGCCTGAAGCAGATCACCTTCTGGACCATGGGATCCCTCTCCGGCAGCAGCTTCCGCAATGCGGCCGTACTTGCCGCCGCACTCCTCATCTGCGGGGGCATCCTTCTCTCGCTCGCGGACGAGCTTAACGCGTTCGCCGTCGGGGAAAACGAGGCCCGAAGCATCGGCGTCAATGTGCGGAGAACGCGGCTTACGGTGCTTGCCTCCGTTTCCGTCCTGATCGGCATCTCGGTCTCCATTGGCGGCTCCATCGCTTTTGTCGGCCTGGTGACCCCGCACATCGTGCGCATGATCACCGGTCCGAACCACAGAAAGCTTCTCCCCGCCTGTCTCTTCGGCGGAGCGGTCTTCCTTCTCCTTGCGGACCTGGCCGCCCGCGTGCTGCTGAAGCCGCTGGAACTCCCCGTCGGGGTCGTCACCAGTTTTGCCGGAGCGGTCGTTTTCGTCGTAATTTACTACAGAACCAGGAAAAACTTCTGAGGTACCGGTTTGGCTCTTCTTTCCGTGAATCAACTGAATGTGCGCTACGGAAGCTTCCGGGCGGTGAAGGACGTGAGTTTCGGCCTGGACGGCGGTGACTGGCTTATGCTGGTCGGTCCCAACGGCGCGGGAAAATCCACTGTCCTGAACGCAGTCTCCGGCGGGCTTCCTTTTGCGGGCAGTGTGCAGCTTTTCGGCCGCGATCTCCGGTCTTACCGGACGCAGGAGCTCGCCCGCAGGATGGGCATGCTTCATCAGAGCCACCAGATCACCTATGGGTTTACCGTCCGTGAGATCGTAGAGCTGGGAGGATATGCGAAAAAAAGAGGCCCCGGAGATTCCGGGGCCGGAGAGCCTGAAGTATCTGTCGAATCCGCGCTTCGCGCGACAGGGCTCACAGAGCTGGCGGACCGCTCCGTGCTCACCCTTTCCGGCGGTGAACTGCAGCGCGCTTTTCTGGCGCAGCTGTTTGTCCAGAATCCCGGAATCCTGCTGTTGGACGAGCCGGCAAATCACCTGGACCTGGTCTATCAGAAGCAGATCTTTGAGCTGATCCGGGCCTGGCTCGGAGAGCCCCCGGAAGCGGGCGGAGAATCTGCTGACGGAAGCCGCGCCGTAATCTCCGTGGTCCATGACCTCTCCCTCGCCCGGACATATGGGACAAAGGCGCTGCTGCTTTGCCGCGGAGAGACGGCAGCCATTGGAACTATCTCCGATGTCTTCGATGACACTGTCCTTAATCCTGTCTACGACATGGACGTCCGGCAGTGGATGTCTTCCCTGTACAAGCCATGGGCCTGAACAGGCCGGATTACACCGGAAAAGCGCCGGATTCCGCAATAAGCCTCTTTGCCGTTTCCGGTGCAAAACCATATTTCGCAACCAGGCTTTTCAGAATCGTTTCGTCTGTGCCGTGATAGTTTTCACGGATATCCTGGATATAGGCACGGGCATCCTTAAGTGCCTGCTCTTCACGGCCCTGCTCAAGACCCTGCTCAAGACCCTGCTCAAG
>OMSM01000254.1 GCA_900313745.1 uncultured Lachnospiraceae bacterium | reverse complement strand
TCTCTGGAGTACCGCTTTACGGCCAGGTCCAGCGGGGGACACGCGGCCAACCCGCCGAAGAATTCCCCTATAGCGAGGCTCGCCGCTCTCGTCACGGAGGCGGAGACTGCCGAGCTTTTCCCTGTCCGCATGATTCCGGGAATCCGGGCGATGCTTCTGGGCTTCGCGGAGTACGCGGAAGGAGAGCGGAAGGAGGAGATGCTTACAGCTGCGCGATGCGGGGAAGACCTCTCCTTCCTCGCGGAGCACTTCCCCGAGGTATACGCACTGACAAGGACGACAGTGGCATTCACGATGATCCGCGGGGGCACAGCATTCAATGTCATGCCGTCGGAAGCCGTTCTTACAGCAAACGTCCGTGTTCCCTCGGGAACCGAGGTGTCGGAGGTGACGGCAATTCTGGAGGATCTCGCGAAGCGCCACGACGTGGAGATGGCCTTCCTTGGCGGGAGAGACTCCTCCCGCGAGAACACGGCGGAGAATCCCGGGTATCGGGACATGGAGGAGAGCGTACGGCATACCTTCCCGGGCCTGCCGGTGACGCCCTTTGTCCTGGGCGGCGGCACGGATTCCAGGTTCTTCGAGGAAGCTGCGGACGAGGCGCTCCGCTTCTCTCCGCTGAGGGCGAGGCCGGAGCAGGGGAGAGGAGTCCACGGGAACAACGAGTCCTGTTCCGTGGAATATCTGATCGAAGCCGCGGAATGCTATTACGAGCTTCTCGGGAAGCTCTGAGAAAGGTGCCAGGGGACGGTTCTCTGGCAAGTATTCTGAAAACTCGCCAGAGAACCGTCCCCTGGCACCGAAGGAGGAATAATGAAGTACAGGAGTGTTGGTAATTCGGGACTGAAGGTCAGTGAGATCGCCCTGGGCAGCTGGATGACCCAGCTGACAAGTGCGGACCAGGAGAAGGTTGCTGCGGATACGGTCCGGGCGGCTCTGGACGCGGGAATCAATTTCTTTGACTGCGCGGACGCGTACAGCGGCGGCGAAGCGGAGCGCTTCCTCGGCAAGGCCTTAAAGGATGTGCCAAGAGGGGAGTATGTTGTCTCCAGCAAGGTGTTCTTTCCGACCGGAAGAGATGTGAACCAGCGCGGGCTCTCCCGCAAGCATATCCGCGAGAACATCGACCGCACACTAAAGAACATGGGGGTGGATTACATCGACCTGTATTACTGCCACCGGTTCGACACCACGACGCCTATGGAGGAGACGCTCCGGGCCCTTAGCGATCTTGTCACCGAGGGCAAGATCCTCTATTACGGAGTCAGTGAGGAGTGGAGCGCAGCCCGTCTTACGGAGGCGGAGAAGGTCATCGATCGTTACAATCTGCATCCTTTGACTTCCCTTCAGCCGCAGTATAATATGCTTGACCGCTACATCGAGCACGAAATCATGCAGGTCTGCGGAAAGTACGGCATCGGGATCACTCCGTTCTCCCCGCTGGCGCAGGGCGTGCTCACCGGCAAGTACCGCAAGGGCGAGCCGTATCCCGAGGGGTCGAGGGCGACCTTCCAGGCCGACCGTCAGGTGAACAACCTGCTCACGGACGAGAACCTGGACAAGGTGGAGGAGCTGAGAAAGGTCGCGGACGAGCTTGGCTGCAGCATGCCGTGCCTCGCACTTGCGTGGATTCTTGCGCAGCCGAACATTTCCTGTGTAATTACCGGCGCCAGCCGGCCGGAGCAGGTGACAAAGAACGCGGAAGCCGCGGAAGTGGCAATCCCTGCGGACGCGATGGCCAGGATTGAGGCAATCCTCGGATTCACCAGATTTGAGCGCCATGTAGGCTGACCTGCTCACGCACCGGGCGCCGCATTCGGCAAAACCGCATTCGCGGATTTTGCCTCAGCGGGGTAAAGGTTGAAAGACCTGCTGATGCAGCTCTTTCAACCAGCGCCAGCGGTGCTCGCGCACCGGGCGCCGCATTCGGCAAAACCGCATTCGCGGATTTTGCCTCAGCGGGGTACTACCAGTGAGGAGAGAGAACAGCAGTGTTCCGGCGGCTGCCGGAGGAAGCAGCATGCGGCCTGTGTGCCGCATTCATCCTGCGGGCGGATGTACCTGCTGCAGCCCGCCGGCAGTGAAGGGAGCCCAGGTCATCATGAAGGAATCCAAAACATCCCTGTTTCAGCAGGCGATGCCGGAGGGCATGGAAGCCGCGCTCTTTGAGGATCCGTCCAACCGGTATTACTTTACGGAGATGAGGTCTTCGGCGGGAGCAGTGCTCATCACCCGGAAGAGCGCGGTGTTCTGGATTGATTTCCGGTACTTCGAGCAGGCTCTGGAGGTAGTTACGGATGCAGAGGTCAGAGAGGAGAAGGACCGCTCCGCGCAGGTCCGGCAGTTCCTTGAGGAGTCCGGAATACACACCCTCTCCGTCTGCGCGGGGCAGACCACGCTGAAGAGGTTAAGGGAGATGGAAGAAGCGCTTCCGGGCATTGACATCGACTCCTCGGATACGCTCCAGCAGCTGATCGACGGGCTGCGGAGCATCAAGAGAGAGGATGAGCTCGCGGACCACCGGAAGGCACAGCAGATCACGGACCACACCTTCGATCATATCCTGGACTACATCAGGCCGGGCTTAAGCGAGCTGGAGATCGCCCATGAGATCGGGTATACGCTGACCAAATTCGGCTCGGACGAGAGGTCCTTCAATTACATCGTCGCCTCCGGCCCCAACAGTTCCAAACCCCACGGATTCGCGACGAACCGGGTAGTCCGGAAGGGCGATCTCATCACGATGGACTTCGGCGCGGTCGTTAACGGAAGGTTCGCGGACATGACAAGGACCGTCGCGCTCGGAAGGATCACCGCGGAGCAGGAGCAGGCCTATGAGACCGTGAGAAAGGCCCAGTCCATGGCGATGGCCGCGATACGGCCCGGCGCGGTCTGCAGGCAGATCGACCTCATTGCAAGGCAGTACATCTACAGCAGCGGATATTCCGGCTGCTTCTCCCACGGACTTGGCCACAGCGTGGGAATTGATGTCCACGAGAATCCCAGGTTCAATGAAGTCTGCACTGATGAGCTGAAACCGGGAATGCTGCTCACGGTGGAGCCCGGAATCTACATCGCCGGCCGCTTCGGAGTGCGGATCGAGGATATGGTTGCGGTGACCGGGGACGGCTTCCTTAACCTGACCGGGTCGCCCCATGAACTGATCACTCTCTGAAGAGCGGCAGGAACCGGAGCAGGAACCAGGGGATGATCAGTGTTTTCCCTCACCGCAATTGAGGGTATAATACATTTGTTAATTAACTTGAAAAACTGTTGCGGTGAGGAAGCAAGATGAACAAAGTGCAAGAGGATCTGTTTTCGGTCGTGACCAGGGATTCCCTGGCGGACCAGATTCACGACCGGATACTGGAGATGATAATCCGCAATCCTGCGAATGAGGAGCAGGTACTGAACGAGAAGCGGCTTGTCGAGGCATTTAATGTCAGCAAGGCGCCGGTGCGCGAGGCCCTGGTTCGTCTCTGCTCGGAGGGCGTTGTGCACAGCGTGCCCAGGTTCGGGTATGTCGTTGACCGCATAAGTGACGAGGACGAGCATATCGCGAGAATGATCCGGGTCCAGCTGGAGACGGAGGCGCTCCGCAGTTCGTTCCCAAGGCTGGGAAAGCAGCAGCTTGACCTCCTGCGGAAGCAGTTCGAGAGGGCGGCGCTCAAGCAGAACGTCGACGTCTGGACGGTCTGGCAGGACAACATGGAATTCCACATGCTCCTTGCCTCCTTCGCGGAGAGCAGGGTGCTCAACAAGTTTCTTAAGGAAAGTCTCGACATGCAGAGACGGATATATGCCCAGAATTACTGGGACCGGACGAATCACCTGGACGACTCGGTGAACCTTGCGGAGCATGAGTCGATCCTGAAGGCGCTGGCGGCCGGAGATCTGGACAAGGCGCTGGAGTGCCTGGAGAAGGATATCAACATCACTGGAAAGGGTGCAGTTCACAGATAAAGGAGGACAACATGGACAAGAGGACAAGAGTGCTGAACGCGATGAACGGAAAGCCGGTCGATCATGTGCCGGTAGGGTTCTGGTTCCATTTCGCTGGTGACGAGGCGGTCGGCGACGGCTGTGTCGCAGCACATCTTAAGTATTACCGCGATACGGATCTCGATTTCGTGAAGATCATGTGCGACAGCTACTTCCCCTATCCGATGAAGGAGATTCATTCGGTGGAGGATTTCCGGGGATGGAAGCCTCTTGCCGCTGATGATCCCTGGATCGTCGGGCAGGTGGAGCGCGCGAAGAAGATCGTCGCCGAGATCGGCGGGGAGCGCTGCGTGTTCTACAACGTGTTTGCGCCTTTCTCCTCGATCCGTTTCGGCGCGGCAGAGGTCGGCGTCTCCGATGAGCAGATCATGGCATACATCCGCGAGGATGAGGCCGCGGTCATGGAGGCTCTGGATGTTATAGGCGAGACCAATGCCCTTCTGTCAAAACTTCTCATCACCGAGGCGGGCTGCGACGGAGTCTACTACTGCGTACAGGGCGGCGAGCTTGACCGCTTCACTCCCGCGGAGTACCGCCGCATCATCCGTCCCAGCGACCTGTACGTGCTGGAGCACGCAAACCGCTATTCGAAGAATAATATCCTTCATATGTGCGGATGGGCAGGGGCACGCAACCAGCTTGAGCTGTGGCAGGACTATCCCGCCAAGGTCTTCAACTGGGCTGTCTTCGTCGAGGGACTTGATCTCAATGACGGCCGTTTCTTCGCAAACGGAAAAACCACGCTGGGCGGCTTCGAGACCCACTGGGACGGAAAGATCCAGCAGGGCGTCATTTATCACGGCACGAAGGAGGAACTGCAGGAGTACACCCGCAATCTGATCCTTGATCACGGAAAACTCGGCCTGATGCTCGGCGGTGACTGCACCATCGACGCAAAGCTTGACTGGGAGCGCATCCGCTGGGTCGTGGAAGCGGCAAGAAGCCTGTGAGGTTTGTCCGGCCGCGAATCTCCCGGATGGGCCTGGTCCGCAGGGCGGGAGAACAGGATAATCCAATATCTGGCGGCGCCGGTACGGCAGTACCGGAGCCGTTTGTGTTATGATCATGGAAGGAAAAAAAGCGGAAACCGGTCGGCAGGAATACCGGAGCGGCGGACAGGTTTTTCCGTACTGGCCGGAATGGAGAGACACCATGAAAAAAAGGAGAGTTTTGCTGCCCATTCTTATTCTCGTCCTTGCTCTGGCACTTGCCGGGTGCAGCCGCTTTAAGGCGGACAAGGATCTTGTGGGTGACGCGGCGCTGATCACTTCCACG
>OMSM01000248.1 GCA_900313745.1 uncultured Lachnospiraceae bacterium | reverse complement strand
CTCAGCATCCTGACCACGGAGCGGGAGTTCATAAACTACCAGAGCGATTCCGACAGCAAGGTTATCTGCTGCTGGAAGGGCAGCGACAGCGCGGAGTACGCGGGCGAGGCACCGTTTTCCGATATTCTGGACCACCGCGGGGAGCCGATCCCCCGCGGGGAGAGCGCCTTGTCCGCCGACGGCCGCTACCGCCTCCTCGTGAATTCGCTGGGAGCTCTGGAGATATCTCCGGCCGGCTCCGCGGCAATCTCCCCTCTCCTCATTCTTGATGAACCCGGCTATTACTTCTGCGGGATGGAGCCGCTCGGCGATACAGGCCGCTATGCGGTCATCGCGACGGGAAAGGACGAGCTCTCCGACGCGTTCATTCTGAATTCATCACTGGAAATCATCGCTGTCGTCGAGCGCTATTTCGGCTATGACGCGGAGAGAAACGGTTTTCTCCAGTACTGCTATGCCGACCAGGCGGACCGCTTCGATCCCCGTCATAACGCACCGCTGAAGCTGGTTTTCCTTCCCATGCTCTCCTATGACGAGCTGATGCAGGAGGCGGACCGCCTGCTTATGGGGTATGTTCCTTCCACGGATATCCTGGAACGCTACAAGATGCTGAAATAACATGCCTTGGAGCATGATGAAGTTTTTTGTGAGGACGGTATGAGAAGGAAAGAATTAAAGCACGAGGAACACGACGTATTCGTCGTCCGCCGGCCTGTCGAGCCCGACAGTACGATCGCGGAGCAGCTCCTTAAAAGACTTGCTGATTTCCGCCTTCCCCGCGGAGTAAGAAAGGATCTCTCGGAGGACAGCCGGCGGATCGGAAGTATTACTCTGGACAGGGATGATAACCCGGACAGGGATACTGTCTCCGAAAAGGAAGCGCTGTCTATTCGCGAGGCCGAATGGATGGCAGTCATCTGCACGCCCAGGCTTCCGCTGTCCAGGGAGTGCATCGCGCAGATCGACCTCTTTAAGGAACTGCACGGAAGCGACCATATCCTGACCATTCTTGCCGACGGCGACCCGACCGTTTCCTTTCCGGCGACCTTGCGCAGGGCCATAAGGAAGGAAATCAACGACAAGGGAGAAACCGTCCTCGTCGAGAGGGAGATCGAACCACTTGCCGCCGAGGCCCGTGCGGAGAACGGCCGCAAAAGAAACGCCATGCTCGACGACGCCGTACTCAGGATGGCAGCACCGATGTTCGGGCTCAATTACGACGACCTGAAGCAGCGGCGCAGGGAAAAACTGGTCCGCGTCCTGATACGGATCAGCATCGGGGCTGCCTGTGCTTTCCTCGCTGCAGGCCTTACCTTGCTGGGGCTCGCATCCAGGGTTAAGGACCAGAACCAGCTGATTACCGGCCAGACGGAAGCACTCAGGGAACAATACGCTGAGGAACAGGTAAAAAACGCGGAGTCCACGAGCCTCGTCGCGAACCAGCTGCTGCGGCAGGGAGACCGTCCCGCAGCAGTTTCCTCCCTTCTCGGTGTTCTTCCCTCCTCCGACAGCGATGCCGCGCTCCCTTACGTCTCCTCCGCAGTGAAAGAGCTTACGGGCGCACTAGGCATTTACGATGTACACTGTTTCATTCCCGAAGGCCAGGTCGTCCTGAGCGACGCGGAATGGGAAGAACTTAAGCGCCCCGCCGATTACAGCAGCATAAGCACGGAAGCTCCGGTATTTCCTTATTCCGATTTCGATATCACCTATTACGGGACGCGGATTTCCCTTCCCGACATGGACTGGAATCCCCTTCTGCTCTCGGGGGATTATGACTGCACGACCTTCAACTGGTCATTCCTCAGCGTCTATGTATCCAGTCATTCCATCATCTACTGCTCCCCTGTGCTGGAAGGAGCCATAGTTGTCGGACAGGACGGTGCGCTCTACCATTTTCTCCCCGGCCAGTCGTCGATCATCGACTTCAGCCTCAACCTGTACCAGACCCCGCCTGAAGGAGTATTCACGGATGCCGCTTTCCGGGAGGAGGACCGGTCATTATACCTCAAGAGAAGTGACGGCAGGATCATCCGCTACCGCTGGAAGGACGAAACGGACTTCGAGAACGCGCGTGAAGAAGACCTGAAGCTTGCCGGACCGGCGGACGATATGCAGTACCGCACTGAGCTGGAAGAAGGCAGATGCATCAAAATTTACGGGCCGGACAGGCAGGAACCCGTCAGTATCCTGTACGGCAACTATTTTGAGACAGGCACCTTAATGCCTCTCCCCGACACCGAGTACCACATTCTCTCCTTCCCCCCTGCCGGAGCCTACCTTCTGGACAGGAACATGGAGATCGTCGGCCGGATCGAGCTGTATGAAGGCTATGACCCGGAGCGCAAACTCATCGTAAAAAGATGCTTTAACAGGCTAACAGATGAAATGATGGTGCTTCTGCCCCTCCGCAGCTACAGTGACCTGATCCGGGAGGCGGAAGAGTATCTTAACGGAAGCGAATAATTACTTCTTAAACCGGAGCATGTTGAAAGAAAGCTTCTTCACCGGGAACGTGACCACTCCGCCGTCCATCTTTGTCTCCGGATTCACGCGGGGCGCGATCTCCTGCTTCTCGAAGCTGTTCACCGCTTCGCTGTCATAGCAGTACAACTCCTGGTGCTCGAGGAGCTGATAACCCTCGAAGCCGCGGACATCGAGCTTCACCTCCATGTCCTCCTCCCAGCTGCGGTTGATGATGAAAACTGCCGCTTCTCCCTTCTCTTCATCAAACGCTGCTGCAGCATCAATATAAGGAATATCCTTCGCGTCCTGTGCCGCGTGGAAGTTGTCCAGGTCAAAGCCTTCCGCATCGAATACAGGGCTCTCCACCGCGGGCAGAATCGACTGGCCGCGGCCGTAGGTCCTCAGCTGATAGAAGGGATAATATGCCGCGCCGTTCCAGGTATGGTCATGGTCAAAGGAAATAGCTCCGCGGAGGCCGCCTGTCATGCAGCCGATCTTCACGCGGTCCGCGTGGCGCAGCAGAATAAAGAGAACCGAGCTGAGCCCAAGGGCATCGAGCATCTGATTTCCTCTGGGCGGCCTTGCCTGTCCTGCCGCATCGGGAAGGAATTCGCGGAACGGCGCTTCTTTCCTGCGGTCCGTGAACTCGCCGTAGGAGCTGAGCGGAATGTGTCCCTGATGACCGTGCTGCAGTTTTTCCTGTCTGCTGAAATTGATTCCGTACTCGTCGAAGGAGATCATCATCTTCTTCGGATGGCGGTATTTGGCCTGGACATAATCGCAGATGGCGATCTCCGTGTTCAGGAACTGCTCGAAGAGCTCCGCCCCGTTGAAGAATGCCGCATAATCCCCGTCAGGTGCCCAGTGGTAATAGTGGATGGAGAGGTAATCCATAAGAGGATAGCACTCCTCCAGCGCGATCCTCTCCCATTCCGGATAATGCGCGAGCGCGGGCGATGAAGAACCGCAGACGGCGGTCTCCACCGAGGGATCCATGAACTTCAGGACTTTTGCCGTCTCATATGCCTTGATGCCGTAGCCCTTCGGATCCTTCTCAAAGGACGCTATCTGCCAGGGGCCGTCCATCTCATTGCCGAGATACCAGACCTTCACACCGTAGGGATCCTCATGTCCGTTCTTTTTGCGCAGGTCCGACCAGTAGGTTCCGCCCGGATGATTCGTGTACTCCACACAGTGCAGCGCGTCCTCTACCGTACCCGTGCCAAGGTTCAGGGTGAACATGGGCTCCGCGCCGGTTTTGGCCGCCCACTGCAGATACTCGTCGAGACCTACGAGATTCTTCTCGTACTGTTTCCAGGCGAGATCCAGATGCGCCCTCCTCTCCTCAATGGGCCCGATCGAATCCTTCCAGTTCCATCCCGAGATGAAATTGCCTCCCGGGAGCCGGATCGCGGGCACATTAAATTTATGGATTGCGTCGAGCACGTCCCTGCGGAAGCCCTGTTCATCCGCAGTCGGGTGACCCGGATTGTAGATGCCTCCGACAACGAAATCACCGATCGGCTCAAGGAAGGATCCGTAGAGGCGTTCCTCGATCTTTCCGATCCTATATGCCGGGTCTATGGTTACCTTTGCCTGTTTCGCCATTTTCTGCCCTCCTGTAATGTAATCGGTTCATAAAGCCTAAGGCCTGCCGGCCCGGCATTATGCACTCTCAAAGCTCCTCAGTCAAGTGAGTAAATCCGCAGGCCGTCAAATTTTTTAAGGATTTGAAGCATGCTGTTGAACGGTTTCCAGTCCTTTCCCTGGTCTTCTTCAGACAAAGACCGGTAGTGATTACGTATATCCTCCGAGGTCACGGTCCCTTCCATCGCAAGCTTGTGGCATCGCATCTGCTCGCGCATGGCCCTGCGCATCTCTCTTCCCTTAGGGGTATCCGGATTTATCCCGTCCGGCAGCGGAAGCGTCTCATAGTCTGTTCCGCTGACCCAGCCCATCATCTGGTGCTCCCGGATCCAGCGCTCATGCTCCATCGGCGCGATGACAGCTGCCTGCTCCGGAGTAAATTCCGTCACCATCGCATAATCCACCGGCTTGTCGGTGTAGAAACACCGGATCGCGTCAAGGCAGCGGCTGAAGTATTTCGCCCGGTTCAGGGTAGACAGCTGGTATTCCAGCGAGAGGGCTTCGAACTGGCGCTCCAGTTCCTCCGTCGGTGTGTCAGGATCCCGGTTCCTGCCGTGCAGCGCAACGGCAAGATCATACAGGTGCAGGAAATTGCTGTCGGAAAGGAAGGTGTGCTTGCTTCTGCGGCTGTACTGCTTCGTGCTTGGAACGATGTGCAGCGGAACCTCCGAGATGTCCACGATCAGTTTTATCTCCGAAGTGAACCGCTTCTCCTTCTCCGCCATGTCGCTGTAGGCCTTAAGCCTGGGAGCCGGTCCTTTCTCCCCGTTAATCTCCCAATTTCGGTATGATTCGCGGAAGGCATCGATTTTATCCTGCTCCGCACTGTCATAGTAGTAGCACGCATGGATTCCGCCGCCGGCGAAATCGAATTCCGCCGTCATCGGATGAAGCTCTGTCCTGGTATTGCGCCCGTAAGCGGTTCTGTCCCAGCACTGCAGCTCGTCGCACAGCATCAGCATATATGCCAGCGGGTGATCCTTCATTCGAAGCGGTCCCTTATACTTCTCCGTCTCCCTGTAGAACGCGATCGAATACTTAAAGAGGCTGTTGTGGAGCACGATCGCGGACAGGGCGTCGACATGCATCCTGCCGATATTCCCGATGCCCGCGGATTTCTCCAGCTCACGATACAGCCTGCACGCGCTGAAGAATGCATGATCCATGTAATAGCCGAAATCGGCAGGTGCTGTCGGCTTCCGCTCAATAATATCCAGCATCTCTTCCCGGGAAAAGCCGTACCGCTCTCCAAGTTTTGCCGACAGGTCATGAGCGAGAACCTCTGTCACCCTTCCAAAGCTCTTTCCATACAGTTCGCCAAACCGCGCCGAAGCGCTTTCATCAAGCACCAGAAGCCTGTCCAGATCATGGTATGCGAGATACAGGATCCCCCTGCCCCGGTCCACATGCTCTACCTCGAAATAGGAAAGAACCTGCTCGAAAGGCAGCTCAAAAGGGTAGCCGATATCATGAAACAGCGACGTGAGTCCCCAGAACTCCAGGAAAAGATTTGCCGCCCTGCAGCTCCGCCCTGTACTGACTTCATCGGTATCGAGGTGATAAAACTCCGCGAATACGCGGCGGAAAGCCTTGTTCGTCTCATAGAGCGCAAGCCCGAGCGCGAAAACATAGACCGAATGGGAGTAATGATCCCTGTGTTTCATGAGAAGGGAGCTGCCGTTAGATTCGAATTCCGCGAGCAGCTCCACCATCTTTTTGGATCTGCTGTAATCCCCGAAGAAGATTTCCATGAAGCAGTAGTAGACTTCATAGGCATCCTCGGCCACTCCGGAGTCTATAAACCTCTCCAGCGCCCTCTCCAGGCAGAGGCGGTTTATATCCATCTGCATGTTGTAGGGAATCTGCCCGGGCTTCAGGCTCGTCCCTCTGAACGTTCCCGTCTTCTCTTCCGTCTGTTCGATCCCGCTGTCGAACTTCAATTCCTCGCAGCGCTCATGAATAAACCTCAGCGCAGCAGACTTTAAGTCCGTTCTCTCCAGCCCTCCGCCCGCGAGGGACGGCTGGCAGGGTCCCGTATCCCTGCCATACAGCGCATAATTCCGACGTCTCATTTTTTCCAGTGCCGTGTACGCCATAACAGTCTCCCGTTCTCCAGCAGGCTCCGCGCCTGCTTCAGGCAGGCACGGAATTTACATTTCCATACAAGAATTATAACTAAATAATCACAAAAAACTATTTGATATCTGTACCTCTCCTCAAGCGGGATAACACTGCCGGTTCTCCGCTGCCCTTTCTGCTCCTCAAACCGCAGCACCGGATTGCATCCAGTTCTTCCGCGGTCAGACATCCGGACTGATATAAGCGCAGATATTCCTTGGAAACATCGGAATCAAAAATCAATATGTCATCGGAGTTAATAGTCACATCCACTCCCCTGCGGTAAAGCTGCGCAATCGGATGGTGGGCAATGTCCGGAACGCGGCCCAGCAGCACGTTGCTTGAAGGGGTAATATTCAGGCGGATGCCTTTTTCCGCCAGATAGTCCATTACGCTTTCGTCCTGCACGGCAGCGATACCGTGCTGGACCTCGTCAAGATGCAGTACTTCCGCCGCGGTGACAATATCCTGCGCCGTTCCCCACTCCCCGACATGTGCCTTCAGCACCAGGCCGTTCTCCGCTGCTTTTTCGTAAATGGGAATGAAATTCTCAATCGGCTGTGCCAGCTCGTCGCCGTACAGATCAATGGAATAAAACTCCCTGCGCCCCCAGAAATGCTTCAGGCAGTCCTCTAGATAACCGATCCGGCAGTGCCGGGATAACCCGATCTGCAGGCGAAGCTCGATTTCGGGAGCAATTCTCTCCTTTGCCTCTTCAAAGGCATCAATCAGCTCCCCGATATCATTGTGGAAAAACTGTCCCAGCCCCCAGACATCCTCGCCGACTTCCAGAACCGTTACGCCGTCTGCTTCAGCCTGGGCAAAAGTTGCCTCAATCAGCAGTTTCCGCCCTTCCGTACTGTTGAAGTGATCCCCGATATACCTGGCACTCCAGGCATCCATTTCACTCATGGATTTAAGCGGTTCCGAAACCGGCTTTATTTCATATCCTGTCTTGCCAAGTATATATTCCCTGCTGCCGCCGAGCACAAAATGGTTGTGCAGGTCTGCCTTCGGATACTTTTTGATATTATCTGTATTCCCGCTCTTCAGTGCTTCAACAAAAGACATATGAACCTCCTTACCTCTTATCCGGCAATTCATCAATGTTTTCGTGCAGCGGTTCACCTCTGCACAGTTCCACCGGACAACTTACCAGATAGCAGGCCTTTACAGGTTTCCTCTCTTGCTTCATTTATGGTATTACAAGGCGGGAATCACTTCGGGACTAATACATTTCTTCCCGTATTTTACGCATTCTCGACCACACATTGTCCCCGTAATTACTGAGCATGACCGTGATCATTCCGTTATTCGGATTGTACTCGGAGATAGCGCTTACCCCATCGTCGCAGCCTTGCATATACACATAATCCCGCCCCTTGGGATTGTCGATGATCCAGACGCCGAAGCCATAATATCCCTCTTCGGGGTCTTTCCCGTCCCCGCTCTGCCTGGAAAACATCTGCGCTGCCATCTTATCGGAGAGGAGCTCATGCCTGATCAGTCCGTTCCAGAACTTCACAATATCTCCGGCCGTAACGAATGCGCCTCCGTCACCGGTACCCTTTGCACCGACAGAGTATATATTCGTGCGGTAATCCTCTGTATCAGCACAATAAATATAGCTGTTCGCACATTTCGCGGGAAGTTTGTCAAAGGAATAATATCCTGTATGACACATGCCGCATCTGTCAAATACATTTTGCTTAAGATATACATCAAAATCCATGCCGGTAATCTTTTCGATGATCATCGCGAGCAGCACATATCCGGTATTATTGTACTGAAACCGCTCTCCCCTTATGTACATCATCGGCTTGTCGATAAAAAGAGGAAGCATATCTTTATTATGCCTGATCCTGTAATTGGGATAATCGGTCCACAATGCCTCATAATCATCCATAACGGACTCATCAAAATAATCCGGGACACCGGAGGTGTGATTCAAAAGCTGTCTCACTGTCACGCAGGGATCGATCTGCTTCAGGTCAAAATCCAGAATTGCACCGATAGTATCTTCGAATTTCAGTTTTTCTGCTTCGATCAGCTGAAGGATGCCTGCGGCGACAAAAGTTTTGCTCATGGAGGCAGATGCAAATCTGGTTTCGATCGTATTCGGGATCTCATTTGCCAGGTCTGCAAATCCGCCGCTGTAATTCAGCAATACTTTTTCATCTTTAATAATATATGCAATTCCTCTGAAATCTTTATCCATGACAATTGCCTCCATACTATTCTCTTCCGTATATCAATATGACCATCAGCAGATCTGAAATCAGATGAGCTGCTCCATGAGCTGTCATTGCATAGCCGAAATAGTTTCGAAATGATGAGTGCCATCAAAGACATGAAGAACAGTCTCATCATTACTTCTTCGATAACTCCGCCTCCAAGCAGGCCGGCAATGATTTTCGGCAATCCCGGAGATACATTGTGCAGTCAAGGAGTATTTAGAAAATATTCTAAATACTCCTTGACCATGGTAAATAATTAT
>OMSM01000204.1 GCA_900313745.1 uncultured Lachnospiraceae bacterium | reverse complement strand
ATGAAGCTTCAGGAGCAGTACGGCATCCCGATCAAGGTCCGCGCCTGCGACACCATGGGCTACGGCGTGAACTACCCAGGAGCGGTTATTCCCCGCTCCGTGCCCGGCATCATCTATGCGCTGCGCACGCACGCCGGCGTTCCCTCGGAGCAGATTGAATGGCACGGCCACAACGATTTCTACAAGGCGGTGACGAATGCGTCAACCGCTTGGCTGTACGGCTGCTGCGGCGTAAACGCGTCTCTATTCGGCATAGGCGAGCGCACCGGCAACACCCCGCTTGAGGCGATGGTTTTCGAGTACGCTCAGTTCAAAGGCGGGCTTAACGGGATGGATCCCACGGTCATCACGGATCTTGCGGAGTACTACGAGAAGGAGATCGGCTACCAGATTCCTCCGAGAACGCCTTTCGTCGGCCGCAACTTCAATGTCACCAGGGCGGGAATACACGCGGACGGCCTTCTGAAGAACGAGGAGATTTATAATATTTTCGACACGGACAAGTTTCTGCGGCGTCCCCCTGTTGCCGCGATATCGAACACCTCCGGTCTTGCAGGCATCGCGATCTGGATCAACAACCACTTCGGCCTCACCGGAGACAAGCAGATAGGGAAGTCCGATCCCATAGTGGCGAAGCTTAAGGCGTGGGTCGACGAGCAGTATGCCGGAGGCCGCATCACCGTAATTACGGATGATGAGCTGGAGGAACAGTACGGTCTTATTCTGGGCAGCGCGGAAAACCGTCAGGGCTGATTCCTGCTGTTGATCAGAAAGGGGTGGAACGAAATGAGCGATTATGATGTAAAGCGCGAGGTTTCGGACAAGTATTCCCTGCGCGGAAGGGTCTTCTCCAAAATCAGGGAGGACATTCTGAGCGGGAAGTACAAGGACCATGAGGAGCTTAAGGAAGTGGCCATAGGAGAGGAGCTTGGCGTCTCGAGGACGCCGGTCCGCGAAGCCTTCCGTCAGCTGGAGCTCGAGGGACTTATCCAGATTATTCCCAACAGGGGCGCATATGTCACCGGAATAAGCGCGAAGGACGTACAGGATATCTACATGATCCGCTCCAGGCTGGAGGGCCTCTGCGCGAGATGGGCGACCGCCCACATCACGCCGGAGCAGCTTGACGAGATGGAGGAGAATGTTTACCTCGCCGAGTTCCATGCGGGAAAGGGCCACATGGACCAGATCGCCGAGCTGGACAACAGGTTTCACCAGATTCTGTACGAAGCATGTGATTCCAAGATGCTTGAGCATCTTCTCATGGATTACCATCAATACGTCCAGAGCGTGAGACAGAAGACCCTCTCCAACATCGAGAGGAGTACCGCCTCCAATAAGGAACACAGGGCAATCATGGAGGCCATCAAGGCGGGCAACGCGGATCTCGCGGAAAAACTTGCCCATGAGCACATGATCAACGCATATGATAATATGCTTAAAAACGGGCTGCTTGAACTGTACTCCGAGGAGAGATCTACGGAGGAGTGAAAATTACGGCAGGAAAGGATGACTTATGGAAAAGATTATGATGACCACCCCGATCGTCGAGATGGACGGAGATGAGATGACGCGTATTCTCTGGCAGTTCATCAAGGACGAGCTGATAATCCCCTACATCGACCTGAAATCGGAATACTACGATCTCGGCCTTGTCAACCGGGACATGACGGACGACCAGGTGACAGTGGACGCTGCCGTAGCGACGAAGAAATACGGTGTTGCGGTCAAGTGCGCCACGATCACGCCCAATGCGTCCAGAATGCAGGAATACAATCTGCACAAGATGTACAGGAGCCCGAACGGCACGATCCGCGCAATTCTTGACGGAACGGTTTTCCGTGCTCCCATACTTGTGAGGGGCTTCGAGCCGCACGTGGACTGCTGGGAGAAGCCGATTACACTTGCAAGGCACGCTTTCGGCGACGTCTACCGCGATGTTGAGTACAGCGTCCCCGGACCTGGAAAGGCGGAGCTTGTCTTCACCGGAGAGGACGGAAGAGAAATCCGCCAGACGATCATGGATTTCAAAGGCCCTGGCGTGATCGAGGGCATGTACAACACGGATGCGTCCATCGAGAGTTTTGCACGCTCGTGCTTCAGATACGCGCTCTCCGTGAAACAGGATCTCTGGTTTTCCACGAAGGACACCATTTCCAAGGTCTACGACGGAAGGTTCCGCGACATCTTCGACCGCCTCTACGAGACGGAGTACAAGGACGCATTCGAGTCCAGGGGAATTTCCTATTTCTATACCCTTATTGACGATGCGGTTGCGCGAGTGATGCGCTCAAAGGGCGGCTTCGTCTGGGCGCTGAAGAATTATGACGGCGACGTGATGAGCGACATGATGGCCTCAAGCTTCGGCTCTCTTGCCATGATGACCTCGATCCTTGTCTCTCCCGAGGGAGTTTACGAGTATGAGGCGGCGCACGGCACGGTGCAGCGCCATTATTACAAGTATCTGAAGGGCGAGCGCACCTCGACGAATTCCGTCGCGACGATCATGGCCTGGACCGGAGCGCTGAGGAAACGAGGGGAGATGGATGGGATCGACGCGCTGGTCACCTATGCCGACAACATGGACAAGGCGGTAATTTCCACCATCGAGAGCGGCGTAATGACCGGCGACCTTGCGGCAATATGCAAGCTGGAGAACGTGACGGTTCTTGACTCCCTCGATTTCATCCGTGCGGTGAGAGATACCTATGAGGAGATTGCGGGAGTATAACCGGCCTCACTTTTCGATAACAGAATTCTAAAGAAGCCCCGGTTCCGGGGCTTCTTCTTATGTACGGCAGCGATGAGCCGCACGTTTCTGGTATGCAGTGCGGACATCGGCAGACAGCTTCCGGACGGACGGTCAGGGCTTAGCAAATTCTTAACTGACATATTGACAATTTTTTCACATAAACAGTTGTTTTCCGGGGCTAAATTGTGTAAGATACTTAAAGCGCGTACAGGTGTTAGGAAAGCCTGGAGGATAGAATGATGAAGGATTTCGGTAACTGGTCGGAGATTTTTAAAAGCCTGACCATGCTGAGCCAGCTGGGGCTTTCGCTGATCATGCCCCTCATTCTCTGCCTAGGAGCTTCATGGCTGATCATCCGTTACACCGGCGCAGGAAACTGGGTATACATCCCGGGATTTATTCTTGGTCTGGGTTCTTCCGCAGTTACCGCCTGGAAAATGGTCCGGATGGTAACAGGAAAGCAGGAACACAACAAAAAGGCTGATGATATAGGTTTCAACAAGCATCTGTAAAAAACGCCTTTTTGTGTATTTCCTCCGGTATAATATGACTCTTCAGCCAGCAGTTAAAAAGGAAACCGCCTTTATCAGCATCGGTACCGCAGCAGGTACAGCATTGATGCTGGTTTTGTTTTGTCTTCTTCACCGTTTTTTTCCGGACAGCATTCCCTTTGATTACCGGGTGGTGCTCAGCGCGGTGATCGGCTGCGTGATTGCCGCCGTCAATTTCTTTCTCATGGCGGTGACAGTACAGAAGATCGCAGAGCTTGGAGCGGCGGAGGGAGCCTCCAGGATCGTTCCTGCGAAAACTGATGTCCCGGCGGAAGACGGCGGTGACAGCGGAGAGGACAGCGAAGAGGACCAGGTAGTCGTCGATCCCGCGGTCAGCGATAAATCGCATGAGATGATGAAGGCGAGCTACCGCACCCGCACTCTCATGCAGCTTGTCTGGGCTGTGCTTGCGTTTGCCCTTCCGTGGACGAACGGAGCGGCCGGGCTTATTCCTTTGTTTATCCCGAGTCTTCTCATTAAATTCAGAGGAATCGTTGGGAATAAATAAATCCATCGGATGAAGGAGGTGAGATACATCGTATGAATTTTGATATCTCCGGTGCGAAGATTTTCTTCCGCATACCGACCGGGATACCGATACTCGGTGATTTCCTGATCTCTGAGACGCTCGTGGTGAGCTGGCTTGTGATGATTATCATCACGGGTTTATGCATTTTCCTCACCAGAAATCTCAAGGTTGAGAATATCTCAAAGCGGCAGGCTGTCGCCGAGATGATTGTTGAGACGGCCAACAACTTCGTCAGGAACAACACCGGCGGAACGAAGTTTGACAAGCTGATTCCCTTTGTATCCGCGCTTTTCGCGACAAGTATCGTCTCCAATCTGATCAGCCTTGTCGGCCTTCGAAGCCCGACGGCCGATCTGTCGACGGAAGCGGCCTGGGCAATCGTGGTATTCGTCATGATTACGGCCAACAAGATCAAGGCGAGCGGCTTCGGGGGATACCTGAAAGGGTTCACCACACCGATCTTTATCATGACGCCTTTTAACATTCTTTCGGAAATTGCTACGCCGATCAGTATGGCGTGCCGTCATTTCGGCAACATCCTTTCCGGCGTCGTCATTAACGGCCTGATCTACGCGGCGCTTGCCGTCGCTTCATCGGCGATTTTCGGAATCATTCCCGGAGCGGTCGGACAGTTCCTTTCCAAAATACCGATACTTGATGTCGGTATACCTGCGGTACTGTCGGTGTATTTCGACTGGTTTTCCGGTGCGATGCAGGCGTTCATCTTTACCATGCTGACGATCATGTATATCGCCAACGCGGCAGAAGGTTAACTGTTATTCATCAATTTCAATCCCAGTTATTCAAATCAGGAGGACTTCTATCATGACTGACTATCAATTACTCGCTAGAGGTATCGCGCTGGCAGGCTGCGGCATCGGTGCGGGCTGCGCGCTGATCGCAGGTATCGGGCCTGGTATCGGCGAAGGCAATGCCGTTGCAAAAGCTCTTGAGGCGATCGGCCGTCAGCCTGAGTGCAAGGGCGACGTCACCAGTACGATGTTGTTAGGCTGCGCTATCGCGGAGACCACCGGTATCTATGGTTTCGTTACCGGCCTGCTTCTGATCTTCGTCGCGCCGGGCATGTTCATGAGGTACCTCGGAGGCTGAGTAAAGAACCGGAGAACAGGTTTCGGAGGCTAATACATGGAAACTCAACAGTTGGTAACATTGGTTCCATGGACGTTCATCGCACAGATACTGAATCTCTTTCTTCAGATGTATCTGATCAAGCGCTTCCTCTTCAAACCGATCAACGAGATCCTGGAGAAGAGAAGGCAGCTGACGGACAAAGAGATCAAGGATGCGCGTTCTGCCAATGAAGAGGCCGTCAAGCTGAAGGCAAAGTACGAGTCGAATATCGCAGACGCGAGAGCGGAAGCGGCCGCTATCGTCTCCAGCGCCCAGAAGGAAGCGGAAATCCGGGCGGAGGAGCTTGTGCGCAGCGCGGAAGCCCAGGTCGCGGGAATCAAGGCCAAGGCGGAAGCGGACATCGCCCAGGAGCGCAAAAAGGCCATCAATGAGGCCAAGGATGAGATCGGCGGCCTGGTGATGGATATTGCCGGCAAGGTCGTGGAAAAGGAAATCCACGAGGAAGACCACAGGAAGCTTATTGAAGAGTTTATTCAGAGCGTAGGAGAAGCGTCATGACGTCTGATCAGAGCCTTTACGGGCAGAGTCTGTACGATGTGGCGGCCGACGAGGGAATAACCGGCGAGCTTCTTGAAGAACTTGCCGGAGTAAAGGCAGTCTTCAGTGAGAACCCGGATTATATCCGGCTTCTTTCGGAGCCGTCCATCCCGAAGAAGGAGCGCCTGGAGCTCGTGGACAAGGCTTTTTCCGGGGAGATACACCCGTATCTTCTTAACTTTCTCAAGATTCTTCTGGAGAACGGCCTGCTCCGCAGCTTTTCTTCCTGTGTGTCTGTCTTTCGGAGCAACTACAACCGCGACAACGGCATTGCCGAGGCAACCGTGACCAGTGCGGTGGAGCTTTCCGCGGAGGAGAAGACGGAACTTCTTAATAAGCTTGAGGCTCTCAGCGGAAAGAAGGTACTGCTGAAGAACGTTGTGGACAGCAGCGTGCTCGGAGGCATCCGCGTCGAACTTGACGGCAGGCTTTACGACGGCACCGTATCGGGCAGGCTTGCCGATATCCGAAAGAAGATAAGCCAGGTCGTGGTATAGGCTTTAGAGAGGAATAGATCCAATGGAATTTAAATCTGACAAGATATCCGAGGTCATCCGGAGCCAGATCAAGCATTATCAGAATACGATCATCCAGAACGAGACCGGCACGGTACTTACCGTAGGTGACGGTATCGCCAGGGTCAGCGGACTGATCAATGCCATGTCCGGAGAGCTCCTCGAGTTCGAGGACGGCACGATCGGTATGGCTCAGAACCTCGAAGAGAACAGCGTTTCCGCTGTTTTGTTCGGTGAGGACAAGGGCATCAGCGAAGGGCAGATGGTCAAGCGCACCGGAAGGGTTGTCTCTGTTCCCGTCGGCGAAGCGATGATCGGCCGCGTCGTCAACGCCATCGGCCAGCCTATTGACGGTGCGGGCCCTATCGACAGCAGTGAATTCAGGCCGGTGGAATCCCCGGCACCCGGAATAATCGAGCGCCAGCCGGTCAAGGAACCCCTTCAGACCGGTATCAAGGCGATCGACTCCATGATCCCGATCGGACGCGGCCAGCGTGAGCTGATCATCGGCGACCGCCAGACCGGAAAGACTACCATCGCCATCGATACAATTATCAACCAGAAGGGCAAGGACGTCATCTGCATTTATGTCGCGATCGGACAGAAGCGCTCGACCGTGACCAACCTGGTGAACCAGCTGAAGGAGAACGGCGCGATGGATTACTCCATCGTCGTGGCCGCAACTGCTTCGGAGCCCAGTCCTCTGCAGTACATCGCTCCTTATTCCGGATGCGCGATGGGCGAGTATTTCATGTACAAGGGCAGGCACGTGCTGATCATCTACGATGATCTTTCAAAGCACGCTGTCGCTTACCGCGCACTTTCCCTGCTGATCAGGAGACCCCCGGGGCGCGAGGCTTATCCCGGAGATGTTTTCTATCTGCATTCCAGACTGCTCGAGAGAGCCGCCAAGCTCTCCGATGAGAACGGCGGCGGATCCCTTACCGCCCTGCCGATCATCGAGACCCAGGCCGGCGACGTCTCGGCTTATATCCCGACCAACGTCATCTCCATCACAGACGGCCAGATATTCCTTGAGACCGAGCTTTTCCACTCCGGAATCATGCCTGCGGTTAACCCCGGCATCTCTGTCTCCAGGGTCGGCGGCAACGCCCAGATCAAGGCAATGAAGAAGGTCGCCGGAACCCTGAAGCTGGTTTATTCCCAGTACAGGGAACTGCAGAGTTTTGCCCAGTTTGGTTCCGACCTTGACGCGGATACCAAGGCGCGTCTTGCTCAGGGCGAGCGCATCGTCGAGGTTCTAAAGCAGGGCAAGAACTCACCGGTTGATGTTGAGAAGCAGGTCGCCATCCTCTACGCGGTGACGCACAATATCCTGACCGATGTTGACGTCGAGAAGATCGGAGAGTACGAGCAGGGCATGTTCAGCTATCTCGATCAGGATCCCGACGGAATTGAAGCGATGCGCGCTATCCGGGAGACCGGCAAGCTTGAGGAAGATACCGAGAAGAAGCTTGAGGACGCGCTTAAGGCCTTTACCGACCGTTTCGTCAAGGCGTAATTGATTTAAAGTCTTCCCGGCGCGCAAATGCTGCAGCCGGGCAGATGAATGGAGGTTTTTTATGGCTGCTGCCAATATGAAGGCTGTCAAACTCCGGATCAAGAGCGTCCAGAACACAATGCAGATCACCAAGGCGATGCAGCTGGTCGCGGCCTCAAAGCTTCGCAAGGCCAAGGAGCGCGCAGAACAGACGAGGCCCTATCTCGATGTGCTCCGTCAGACTCTTACGGAAATCGCCATAGAGAATACCGATTTCCAGTCTCCATTCACAAGGGAGGGGAAGGTGGAGCACCGGCTTTACATCGTGATCGCGGGCGACCGCGGACTTGCCGGCGGCTACAACTCCAATCTCTTCAGGTTTATGGAGAGCGAGACGGCGGGGAAGGTGTACGACGTGCTTCCGATCGGAAAGAAGTCCGTGGATTATTTCCGCCACAGAGGTGCAAACATTTTCACCGAGGAGTTTGCCGAGGTGGCAAAGGTGACCATATCCGACTGCTTTACCATTGCCAAGATGGTATGTGAGGCATACAGCAGCGGAAGATACGGACATGTCGCGATGTGCTTCACCAATTTCGTGTCCATGCTGTCGCAGGTTCCGACCAGTACCAGCATGCTTCCGCTTTCGGATTTCATCGCACCGGGTAATGACGTGCGGCCCTCCGGAGCGAAGGAGCTGATCCTCTACGAGCCGGATTCGGAGACCGTCTTCAACACGATTGTTCCCGAGTATCTCGCCGGACTGATCTACACCAGCATCAACGTCTCGGTGGCCAGTGAACTTGCGGCGAGGCGCACGGCGATGGAAGCGGCGACGGATAACGCCGAGGAGATGATCGAGAAGCTCTCGCTGTTCTACAACAGAGCGAGACAGGCGAGCATCACGCAGGAGATCACAGAGATTGTTGCAGGCGCCGAGCAAGGCTGACGCAGCGGACAGTCCTTTAGTATTCATCAGAAAGGTTGCAATATGAGTGAGAAACACACAGGAGAGGTAATTCAGGTTACCGGCCCGGTGCTGGATAT
>OMSM01000245.1 GCA_900313745.1 uncultured Lachnospiraceae bacterium | reverse complement strand
TCCTTGTCCTCCTTGTAGCGGGCGATGATGTTCGCCGCATGGCCGTAGCTCCCGGCCTCATCCAGGACAAGGGGATTGGTCCAGTACAGACCGAGCTCCGCCACGGTGACCGCCTCGCTCTTATCGGTCTCCGGGCTTTCCATCGTGATGAGCGCCTGCCGCCTGGTCTGCATGTTGCCGCTCACCGCAGCATAAGCCTGCGCCTCGGTCAGTCCGGAGCAGTCGACGCCGTCGACGGTAATTCCGCTCTTCATCACGCGGTCCGGATAGGTAAGAATTCCTCTTGCCTCGCCGACAAGGACAGGATCCAGGCTTTCGGCGGATACCCGGGAAGGGAAATTGAGCACCGCCGCTTCCCCGGTGGTGCTCCCTGAATGCGCGGTATTCTCCGGGGGCGCCTCCTCCGGCTCCCCCTCACCGTAAGACTCCCGGAACATCCCGTCATCCGTCTCCGCGCCGTCGTCCGTCCGTCCGCCCGACAGCGGATCGTCCGAAGCAGCTTCCGGAGAAACCGCGCCTGCCTCCGGTGCCGGAGCAGGGTTTTCCTGCATTCCACCCTGTACCTCGTCCTCTCTTCCGGGGATCGCCTCCCACTCGATGCCGAAAGACACCGGCTCGCTCTTCTTTCCCGCCGCCTGGGCCAGAAGCGGGATAACCATCGCAAGCACAAGGATCGCGACAATGATTCCTGCTATGATTCTCTGAGTTTTTTTATTGTGAAGGTTAAACATCCTCTTACGCTTCCTGTCCGGAATTCCTCTCCGGAAAGCCCGCCGCGCCGGCGGGTAAAAATCTGGCTATATAATGTAAGAATTTATTCCTTTCCCGGAGAAAATGCAAGAAATGCGCAAATGTTGCCGTTTGTTTACCAAATTGTGACAGGGAGACGGGGCAGTCCCCATCTCCCTGTTCGTTCCGGTAATACGGTATGTTTTTCTCAGAACTTAAAAACTATTCCGATCACCGCGGAGATCGCGATGAACGCCACCGGGTGCCACTTCAGTTTTTTCTGGCCGACGTAGATTAAAACAGCGAGGATAATCGCCTTCCACAGGAAGAATCCGCCGATGTTCCCGGCTTTGAGCGCGCTCTCGTTGATGAGGGCGATTCTCGCCACATTGATCCCCGCTGCCGAGATCATCGCGATGGACGCGGGACGGAGTCCGTAGAAGGCCCGGGTCACGTATTTGCTCCCGGAGAAGGCCTCCAGGAACCTGGCGATCAGCAGGATGATAATATACGAGGGAAGCGCAAGGCCGAGCGAGGCAAGGATTCCTCCCAGCACGCCTCCCGTGATGTAGCCTGCATAGGTCGACATGTTGATGCCGATTGCACCGGGTGTCGACTCCGATATCGCGATCATGTCCGCAATATCCGCGTGGGAGAACCACGAGGTCTTGTCGCTCATCTCGTAAAGGAAGGGCAGCGTCGCAAGTCCTCCGCCGACGGAGAACAGTCCGGTTTTGAAGAATTCCCAGATCAGCCTAAGGTAAATCATCCGTCATTTCCTCCTTTTGTCGTTCAGCGTTCCGTTATCCCTGCAGAAGAGCACGCCCAGCACGCCGGACGCGATCACAAGAACCGCCGCGGGGACGGAGAAGGGAAGGAAGCGGGAGAGCACCGCAAGGGCGAAAATCGCAATATAGAGCCCAAGGGAAAACTTGTCCACCACCGACTTCTTCCAGAGCTTCAGCACCGCCTCCAGGATCAGGACACACACGCAGACGCGGATGCCGGCGAAGGCGTGCTGCACGACGGAGTAGCTCGCGAAATTGGTGAGGAACGCGGCAATGATGAGAATGATGATGATCGGCGCGGTAAGAAACCCGAGGGTCGCAGCGAGTGCCCCGGGGATTCCCGCCCGCTTGTTGCCGATGAATGTGGAGACATTCAGGGAGATGATGCCGGGCGTGCACTGTCCGATGGCGAAATAGTCCGTCAGCTCATCCATGGTCGTCCAGCCTCTTTTCTCCACAAGATCCCGCTCCAGTATGGGCAGCATGGCGTACCCTCCGCCGAAGGTTACCGCCCCGATACGGAAAAACGCCAGATACATTTTAAGAATCTCGTTCATTTTCTTCACCTCAAAGAACTCCCGGCATTACCCTTGCAGTTTACGCTGTTCCCCGGTACTCCACAAGGCATTTCGGAAAGTTTTGCCCGACTCCTGTACTGACATATTATGCTATAATAGATACAACAGTCCGTACCTTGTCGTACGGACTGCGTTTATAAGGAGAAGAACATGCGCAACGAACTTACACGCAAAGATATCGAAGATATGGAGAAGGAGATCGAGTACCGGAAGCTTGTGGTCCGGCCGAAGGCCCTCGACGACGTGAAGGAGGCCCGTGCGCTGGGCGATCTTAGTGAAAATTTCGAGTACCACGCGGCCAAGAAATTCAAGAACGAGAACGAGTCCCGCATCCGCTACCTGGAGCGCATGGTGAAGACTGCGGTCGTCATCGACGACGGGAGCGCCGCCGCTGAAGATGAGGTCGCCATCAACAAGACGGTGACGGTCTATGTCCCGGAGGACGACGTGGAGGAGAAGTATACGCTGGTCTCCACCGTCCGCACGGACACCCTGAACAACCTCATCAGCATCGAATCTCCCCTGGGCAAATCCCTTTTAGGGCACAAGGTGGGCGACAGGGTCACCATCGAGGTCAGCAGGGATTTCAGCTACGATGTCGTCATCCGGGAGGTGGCGGATGCCGGAGATGCCGCTGATGCGGCAATCCGCGCGTATTGACCAGATTCATTTGAAGACAGATCGAACGGGCCGGCTGATGCCGCCCGTCCGATACTTTGCTTTGAGCAAGTGCTGACGCACCAAAAAAGCGGCGGCAGGATGAGAAGTCCTGCCGCCGTTTTTCATGCCTTTAACTATGTTCCTTCACACCGGACAGATTACTCGCCCAGAGTGGAGAACATGAAGTACTTGTAGCCCAGAGGGTTGACGAAGAAGCCCTTGAGGTTCTGGTCGAC
>OMSM01000171.1 GCA_900313745.1 uncultured Lachnospiraceae bacterium | reverse complement strand
TCCATGCTGTTGGTGAAGACACCCGCAATCCTTAAGCGTAACGGCGTGCCGTCAGCCCAGGTATAGCTGTCAAAGGAGATGACCTCGCCCAGCAGAAGCTTCTGCTTCACCATCGCCGCTTCGCTGATCACCGCGTCCACAATGCCGTCCGCGTCCGGTCCGGAGCTCATTCCCGTCCCCTCGATGAGGGTGATGTGGTCGGAGAGGCCGTCCAGCATCGCGGGACAGCAGAGCCATGAGGACTGCGGCCTCTCAAGGCTCGAATGGTAGCGGTCGCCGGAGAGCTGGAAAAACCGGATCTTCTGAATGATCGGCAGCCCGTAGGATTCCGCAAGGGTATCCACCTCCCGGTCGGTCTTTAACGGCAGGGTGTCGTTGGAATAGTAACCCGATGTCTTAACCGTGACCGTAAGAGGATACTTTCCGGTTCTCGCCATCGATTCGGCAAAGCTGTCGTCAAGCATTCTCTGCAGCGCGGCACCGGTATACATGGGATTGGCCGCGGTAATTCCGATGAGCAGCAGGCTGCCTACAAAAAGCGCAGCCACCATCCATCTCTTGTTGATTATCTTTCGAATGACAAACGATAACATAATCCCGCCTTCAGTGAAGAACCACCTGGTCGCCTTCCTCCAGCCCCTGCAGAACCCAGATCCGCTGCGGCGTCCTTAAGCCCGTGACCGCTCCCCTCGTATGGGTATTGCCTTCCGCGTCCAGAGTTGTCGCCGAGAATTTGCCGTTTGTTGCTTCCAGCGCATCCCGGCTGACTACGATAATATTGTCCAGCCGGAAATTCACCGCTTCGATGCGCATGTTCAGCCAGCGCATGTTCGGATCCCTTTCCCCGGGATCCAGGGCAACGAAGCCTCTGTCCGGCGCCATGACGGGCGAGGTGTCCGGAGCGGCGACGACCGTGCCCTCCATTTTCACGCGGCGGTTGCCCTGTCCGGTCTCCACCGTCGCCCTCATTCCGGTGCGCAGCCCGGTGTTTTCTCCCATGACCAGCATCACGTCCTCATCGAGAACGGAGCAGATCGACTGTCCCGCCTGAATCCGGTCGCCCGTATGAAAGATCGTAATATCCGAGATCTTGCCGGAGATCGGCGCTGTGATGTACCTGACCTCCTGAAGCTCGTGCAGTCTGTTCACCTCGGCGGAGAGCTGCGATATCTGCCGCTCATTCTCCAGAACATACCTGTCCAGCTCCAGTTTTGCCAGGACCGCCTTCAGCTCGGACGGAGTCAGAGAGGCGAAAACTCCCGACCCGCCGTTCTCTTCTCCCGCTTCCGCCCCCTTCGCGAGTTTCTCCTCCAGGGCGTCCGTGCTGATCCCCAGTGAGGCGGCAGTCTCCTCATACGAGGTCCTCCGGGCCTCCAGTTCGGCTTCATAGCGCTCTGTAAGCCTTGTGAGCCTCAGCTCCTTCTCCGCCAGATCCACGGTATCCACCAGGACCTCTATTTCCTCGACAGGATCCCCGGCTTCGACGATATCGCCCACCCGGACCAGCGTCTCCTTGTGCACCGCGGTGTGCCCGTCAACCATCTCGTTGGTGAGAATCGCGCGGCGGTTTAAGGGAAATACCTCAATTGCAGCCATGGAGAAGCTCTGGGTGAGTTCTCCGGGCGCCACCTCCTCCGTTCGGTAATTGGTCTTCGACGCGCGCATCCTCGACGGGTCAATCAGCGATGAGCCTGCCTGCACCGGAAGAAGGCACGAGACGTAAAGCGCGGCGGATAAGGAGATGCCGATTGCCGCGCAAACTGCTGTTCTCCGCATCCTATTCCCTGACATATACCCTGTCTCCTTCCTCGAGGCCTCCCGTTATCTCAATCATGAGGCCGTTGGACGCGCCGACCGACACATCCCTGCGCACCCTGTCGACACCTTCGCCCAGTAGATAGACATAGCGCTCGTCGCCGGAACCGTAGACTGCTTCCACCGGAAGCCTCAGCACATCCGGATGATTCTGCTGCTTCAGCATCAGAACCGCAAAATCCCCCGCGTGTACAGAATCCTCACCCCCGATCACCCGGAAATTGGTGGTGACCGTCTCCCCGGTGATCATTTTCGCGAGGACATCGGCGAAATCCTGGGGAATCAGCTCAATCTCATAGGCCCGGTCCCCGATCCAGGCGGTGTATTCCGCCCTGGAGAGCGTGTCCTCGCTGTAATACTTGCCCACGGACATCACCAGGGAGGACACATCCGCGATATATCCCAACGCCTGTCCCTGACGGACACCGTTTCCGGCGGCGACCCTCATCTGGTCATAGTAGAAGTACCCTGATACCGGTGCGGTGATCCTTCCGCTTCCCTGGCGCGCAGTAAGCGTGTCCAGTTCCTCCTGCATCCCGGAGAGGGTGCCGCTGTGGGTTTCCTTCATCTGGGACAGGGCAAGGAGTGCTTCCTCCACTTCCGCCGTTTTTCCCTCCGACTCCAGGATTCCCGCCTTCACGGCAGCAATCGCCTCGTCGTAGGCATAGAGCTTCTCCGTGTAGTCCAGTTCTCCGGAGAGGGCATCTGCCGCTCTGTTCACCGCGCTCTCATCAATGGCGAAGAGAAGGTCTCCCTCCTCGACCCACGCCCCGGGGTAGCTGTACTCCCCGACAAGCATTCCGTCAATCGGGGCGCCGATTTCCACTGATGCGGCGACCATGGTTCCCTCTGTCACCGTCAGGTTGAAGATGTCTCCCCTCGTGACCACAGCGGTGTCCATCGTCACTCCCGGGGGCTCCGCAAGCTCCGGCACCGGG
>OMSM01000242.1 GCA_900313745.1 uncultured Lachnospiraceae bacterium | reverse complement strand
TGAGACGCCGAAGGGTACGATCTCAGTGAAGGCGGAACGGCGCGGCGGACGGGTCAGTTTTGCCGCGGAGCTCCCCGAAGAGATCGAATGGGAGGCAGCCGGAAATGTTTCGGTTATTTCTGTGTCTCAAAGGGGAAGAAGTCTTCCCGATTCCGCGCGTGAGTCCGGCGGTACTCCTGAGGTGAGCAGCTAAAACTCCCGCGGAACACGCGGGCGAAGTGATCGGCGGAGTGATAGCCCACGATCTCGGCGATCTCGAAGATCGGCAGCCCGGTGTTCAGCAGGTACTCCTCCGCGCGGGACATCCGGATCTGCTTGATGAGCTCCGTGAAGCTCATGCCGGTGTTCTGTTTGATCAGCGTGCAGAGGTGCGGCCTGGAATAGTGGAACTGTTCCGCGAGCTCCGTCAGGGTCAGGGTCTGGTAGTGGTGGCGGATTGCGTGGAGGATCTGCGAGAAATCCGCACCGGCCTGATACCGGTAGAAATTCGGGGAGTCGCCGGCCGACCGCAGCAGGTACGCAAACAGCAGGTGCACATAGCTGATGGCGCAGGTATTGGAATAGGCGTCGCTCCGGAAGCACTCATACATGGCTCTGCGGATGACTGTCTCAATATCCGGCGCGCCGCTTGCATGAAACATCAGATAGTTCGGCCCCTGGTCCTCGTTGAGGTTTGCCCGGAAGAACAGGGAGAGCGCGTCGTTCCGGCTTAACAGGGAGAAGAAGGTCGTCTCAAAGGTGCTGCGGCGCAGCATCACGCAGTAGACAATGCTGTCGTCCGTGATCTCCACATCGTGCTTCGAGCCGGGAGCCACGATGCATACGGTTCCCTGGGGAAGAGAAAGGACGGTTTCCTCAAAATACAGGCGGCAGCCGCCGCTCATGACGCATTCGATCTCCAGGAAATCGTGGCTGTGCGGAAACGGCCGCGTGTAACGGGGATGCCGGAACACCAGGACATCGCTCATGTACGGGAACATCCCGCTTTCCTTCTCTTCCACGCGCTCAGAGGCGGATACACCCGGCGGGACGGGAAAACACAGCAGATCCACATACTGCTCGAAAAGATCCTTATCCATAAAAAGGGGATCGGCGGGTTCCGCGCTTACAGGCTGCGGGATCAGCCTGCCCTTCCGGCGGAGGGATTCGATCGCTTCGGAAAACTGCAGGCGCTCCCCCGTGGAGCGGTAATACTCGGATAACTCGGACTGAAGGTCATGGAAGGAAGCAAACCAGGGAATGATAATCACCGCCAATCTGTAAGAGGACACCTCCCTTCGGGAGCTGCCCCTGACGGATTAATCTGTGCCGATGCACAGATTAATCCTTGGTTTCTTTGGCCTTTTTAGTATATCGGGATGGCAGGAGACAGTAAAGAAGGGAGGAAGCTGCCTTATGCAAATCACACAGATAAAGATCAACGGGATCAGAGAGCCTGTGGGCTTCAGGCTGGACAGGCCGTGCATCTCCTATAAGGTGACGGAAACGGCAAGCAAAAGAGCTGTTAACAGCAGTATCCGGGTCTCCTGCGCGGACGATCCGGAGACCGTACTTGCAGAATTCACCGGCGAGGATGTCAACAGCGCGGGCACACGCGTTTCACTTGAGCTTAAGCCGCGAACGGCCTATCTGGTCCGGATCCGGGTGGAGGGCGACGCCGGCGATTCCGCGGAGGCGGAAAGCCGGTTCGAGACGGGCAAGATGGACGAGTCCTGGCAGGCGGAGTGGATCGCCCCGGCGAAGGGCGACGGCTGCCACCCCATAATCCGGAGAAAACTGACGGTGCGCCCGGGCCTGAAGAAAGCCCGCCTGTATGCCTCCGGCGTCGGAATGTTCGAGGCCTATGTCAACGGCAGGAAGCTGGGAGAAGAGTACCTGAAGCCCGGAGTTACCAATTATGAGAAGCGCATCCAGACGGTGACCTTCCCGGTGGAGAGCCTTGAGGAGGGAGAGAACGAGCTGGGTTTCCTCCTGGGCAAAGGCTGGTACATGGGCACCTTCGGCCTGGACAGAACGGACAATAATTACGGAAACCGCATGGCGGTCATTGCCGAGCTGCATCTGGAGTACGCCGACGGAACCAGGGAGCTGGTCTGCACCGACGGAAGTTTTGAGTACCGGCCCTCGGAGATCGTCGAGTCCGGCATCTATTTCGGCGAGACCATTGATGAGACGTCCGGCGGGACGGAACACTGGGCGCCGGTCTCCGTAATCTCGGACCCCGCTTCGGACGAGGGAACGGTGAACCTTAAGAAGGAGCATCTGACAGACCGCTTCAGCCTGCCGGTGATTGTGAAGGAGCAGCTTCCGGTTAAGGAGATCATTCATACGCCCGCCGGCGAGATGGTGCTGGATTTCGGCCAGAACTTCGCGGGTTTTCCCGAGTTTGACTCCGCCCTTCCCCGCGGGACGAAGGTCACTCTGGACTTCGGGGAGATCCTGCAGCAGGGGAACTTCTACCGCGGCAACTACCGCGAGGCCAACTCCCAGTTTATCTATGTTTCCGACGGCGAAGCGCGGATCGTTCGGCCCCATTTCACCTTCTTCGGTTTCCGCTATGTCCGTGTGACCGGGTGGCCCGGGGAGCTGACAAAGGACATGTTCCGGGGATGCGTCCTCTACTCCGATATGGACAGGACGGGATATATTCACACCGGAAATGCCGGGATCGACCGCCTCTATGAGAACACGGTCTGGGGGCTTAAATCCAACTTCCTCGACATGCCCACGGACTGCCCGCAGCGCGACGAGCGCCTCGGCTGGACGGGCGACGCCCAGATCTTCGCGCCGACCGCGAGCTATCACATGGACACCAGGGCGTTCTACCGCAAATTCGAGCAGGACCTGATGGACGAGCAGGAGTACCTTGACGGCGCGGTTCCCAACTATGTGCCGAACATCGGGCACAAAACCGACGCAACGAGCGCCTGGGGCGACATCGGAACGTTCCTTCCCATGACGCTGTGGAAGTATTACGGCGACAAGGAGGAGCTGGCCTTTGCCTTCCCGATGATGAAGGGCTGGGTCGACTACATGGACCGGCTGGACACGGACCGCAGATACACCTTTGATCCCGGCTTCCAGTTCGGCGACTGGCTCGGGCTGGACGGCGTCAGCGAGACCAGCTTCAAGGGCGGCACCGACGACGGCTATCTCGGCGCAGTCTACTATTATCAGTCGGCAAAACTTACGGCGCAGGCCGCGGAAATCCTCGGCCGGTGCGAGGATGCGGAACACTACGCGCAGCTGGCCGACAGCATCCGCAAGGCGATCCTTGGGGAGTACTTCACGCCCACCGGGCGCTTCGCAATGGACACCCAGGCCTCGTATATCGTGGCGCTGAAATTCGGGCTCTGGATCGACCGTGACCGCCTGATTGCGCAGTTCCTGGAGCGGCTTAAGAAGGACGGCTTCCGCATCCGCTGCGGCTTCGTCGGCGCGCCGCTTCTCTGCACGGTGCTGGCGGAGTGCGGGCTCACAAACCTCGCCTACGATTTCCTGCTTAAGGAGGACTTCCCCAGCTGGCTCTACTGCGTCAATCTGGGGGCGACAACCATCTGGGAGCGCTGGAATTCCGTCGGCCCGGACGGCACGATCTCCGACACAGGAATGAATTCCCTCAACCATTACTCCTATGGCTCGGTCATGGAATTCGTCTACGCTTATGCCGCCGGCATCCGGCCGGCGGAGCCCGGCTTCCGGAAGGCCATCCTGGAGCCGCATCCGGACATCCGGCTTCCGCACATGGAGTGCAGCTATGACTCGGCGGCGGGCAGATATGTCTCCGACACGACCATAGAGCCCGACGGCACCGTAAGCTTCCATTTCGAGATCCCGTTCGGCTGTGAGGCGCTGGTTACGCTGCCCCGCTCGGGGAAGGAGCCGGAGACCTGGTACGCGGGAAGTTACGACGTCAGCTATATGCCGACGAAGGATTACCGGAAGCCCTTCGACGAGAACACCGCAGTCTCCGTCCTGGCCGAAAACGACAGGGCTCTCGGCATCCTCTTCTCGCTGGTTCCGCCCATCGGCGGAATGGCCAAAGGAAAGGATCCCGAGTTCGGCATGAGCTGCCTCGCGGATTTCCGGCACCTGAGCTTCCTGCCCATCGACCCGGCAAAACTCGAGGAAGCCATCGAACAGATCAAAAACCTGACGGTGGAGGCCGGAACGGGAGGAGAATGAACGGAAGCGGGTGATTCCCGGCAGAAATCAATAGCACTAAATACGTTGATCATAAAGGATCTGCAAACAGAAAGGAGCAATACCATGCATATTGCGATCGTATCCCTCGGCGCGTTCGGACATGTCAACCCCACGCTCTCCTTTACCACGGAGCTCGTGAAGAGAGGCGTCCGCGTCACGTACTTCAGCACGGAAGATTTCCGCAGGATTATCGAGCCGACCGGCGCGAAGTTTGTCCCGGTTCCCTCGTGGATGGCGGAGAACGATCCCAAGAATCAGAAGCCGGAGGAAGGGAAAAAGGAAGAAAGCGGCGACAGCGTCGCGGCGATCGTCCCGTTCCTCTTCCTCAATGA
>OMSM01000138.1 GCA_900313745.1 uncultured Lachnospiraceae bacterium | reverse complement strand
GTCCAAGCTGAAGCTGATCACCTTCGGCCCGAGGCCGAACAACTTCCTTGCCTGCAACGCGCCGATCCAGCAGTTGTACAACCTTGGCGTTGAGATCGAGGAGAATTCCGAGCTCGATCTGTTCGAGGCATTCCACAAGCATGACGACGATCCCCGCATCCCGGATGTGGTCGCGGACATGGCTGCGGAGCTCGGTGCCGGCAACAAGAAGCCCGAAGTTCTCGCAAAGCTTGCGCAGTATGAGCTGACCCTCCTTGACTGGATCGAGGATCACAAGGGTTATCGCAAGTACTTCGCCATCGCCGGCAAGTGCTGGCCCGCATTCCAGACCCAGTTCGGCTTCGTTCCCTGCTATGTGAACAGCCGTCTCACCGGAAAGGGTATCCCGGTGTCCTGCGAGGTCGATATCTACGGCGCCCTGTCCGAGTTCATCGGCACCTGCGTCAGCGATGATATCGTCACCCTGCTTGATATCAACAACTCCGTGCCGGACGACATGTTTGATGAGTCCATCAAGGGCAAGTTCGACTACGACTGGAAGCACACCGATACCTTCATGGGCTTCCACTGCGGCAATACCTGCTCCTCCAAGCTGGCATACTGCGAGATGAAGTATCAGAAGATCATGGCCCGCAACCTGCCTATCGAGGTCACCAACGGAACCCTCGAGGGCGCGATTGCTCCCGGCGAGATCACCTTCTTCCGTCTGCAGTCCACCGCCGACAACATCCTCCGCGGCTACATGGCCGAGGGCGAGGTGCTTCCTGTCGAGCCCAAGAGCTTCGGCGGCATCGGCGTATTCGCCATCAAGGAGATGGGCCGCTTCTATCGCCACGTCCTGATCGAGAAGAACTATCCTCATCACGGCGCAGTGATGTTCGGTCACTATGCGAAGCCTCTCTTTGAGGTCTTCAAGCTCATCGGCGTATGCCCGAACGAGATCGGATACAACCAGCCGGCCGGCGTGCGCTATCCCACGGAGAATCCCTTCGCGTAATGCAGCGCGGCCGGTGAGAGCGCACCGGGCTCCCGCATCCGGCAGAACCGCATCCGCGGAGTATGCCTCAGCGGGGGAGTGAGTTTGTAACATAACATAATAAACCTGCAAAAAAAGTCCGCGTCTATGGTCACCTTCACCATAGACGCGGATTTTTCCTTATGCTAGAATCCGTTACTGGCTGGCGCACCGGGCGCCGAATTTAACGAGGTATATATGGCTGGAAAATCGACAAAGGATCTCACAGAGGGGTCCCCGTTAAAACTGATACTGGGGTTTGCTGTACCGCTGATCGGCGGAATGCTCTTTCAGCAGCTCTACAGCATGGTGGATACGATGATCGTAGGGCGGGCTCTCGGCGTGGAGGCTCTCGCCGGGGTCGGCTCCACGGGATCGGTTAATTTCATGATTCTCGGGTTCTGCCAGGGAACCTGCACGGGTTTTTCCGTGCCGATCGCCCAGAAGTTCGGAGCGAAGGATGAGAAGGGACTAAGGCGCTTCGTGGCCAACAGCATCTACCTTGCCGCGGCGATGGCGGTCATCGTGACACTGACGGTCACACTGCTTCTAAGGCACATTCTCACCTGGATGAACACGCCGGAGAATGTCTTTGACTATGCTTACGGCTATATCTTCATCATTTTCCTGGGAATTCCCACAATTATCCTCTACAACCTTGCGTCAGGAATCATCCGCGCCCTCGGGGATTCCAAGGCGCCCGTGGTATTTCTGGTGATCGCATCGGGAATGAACATCGCAGGGGATCTGTTCCTTATTCTGGTGCTGCGCATGGGAGTTGCCGGAGCTGCGCTTGCTACGGTGATTTCTCAGCTGTTTTCCGGGATTCTGAGCCTGATCTACATCTATAGAAAGATCCCTGTGCTGAGGCTTGGCAGGGAGGATATGCGCCCGGATCCGGGCATCATGAGAACGCTTGTCACGATGGGCGTACCGATGGGACTGCAGTTCTCCGTCACGGCGATCGGCTCGGTAATACTGCAGACTGCGGTGAACGGTCTCGGCTCCGTTTATGTCGCTACCATGACCGCCGCGGCGAGGGTGAGCTTCTTCTTCAACGTTCCTCTTGAGGCAATGGGCTCCACAATGGCGACCTACACCGGGCAGAATATCGGGGCAAAGCGGCTTGACCGCCTCACCGCTGGCCTTAAGGATGCAAGCATACTCGGGCTTTCCTACTGCGCGGCGGCGTATCTTGTCCTGTTCTTCCTTGGGACGCCCATGGTCTCGCTCTTCATCTCCGGAGCGGACTCCGCCGCAATTCTTGCGGCTGCAAGAACCTACCTCAGGATAAACGGTGCATTCATGACGGCGCTTTTATATGTGCTTGTTCTTCGTTCGATGATTCAGGGAATGGGGTATTCCGGACTCTCGATTCTGTCCGGGATGATGGAAATGATCGCGAGGGTCTTCGTCGCGCTGGCGGTTATCCCCGCACTGGGCTTCTTCGGTGCCTGCTTCTCCAACCCGTTCGCGTGGCTTGCGGCGGACCTGTTCCTTACGCCGGCCTATGTCATCCTGTTTAAGCGCGTAAAGAGCCGCTTCGCGTCAGCCTAACGGATCCTCGGCTGTGCCGGTGAGCCGGCGGTAGAAGGCGGTGAGAGCCGAAAGAAAGTAGGCGTTTACCCAGAGATTGGCGAGGCCGAAGGACAGCAGTCCCGCGATATAGAGGGGAGCGAAGCTCAGCACAAGGAAGAACAGCTCCTTCCGGTGCCCCCGGACAAGTTTTGCCGAGACGCCGGGCACCTGGCGGGGCTCAAGCTCGCGGAAATCGATAAGGACGAGAAAACTCAGCCCGTAGTTCAGCATGAAGAATACAAGCGCGGCTGCTCCGACAAGCAGGGTGAGAACGATCATGAAGAGCCCGAAGCCGCGGGCCCTGATTCCACCGGAGAGGTTCCAGGCCAGGTCGAACGGCACCATGCAGAGGATTTCCAGGGCGGAGAGAAATGCCTGCACCTTGATAATCCGGTCGGGGGAGTCCTTGCGGAAGCCGGTGAAGAGGTCATTGACCGTGACCGGCTGGTCGTATTCCAGGTTGATGTAAATATAGAACAGGCCGTAGGTGAACACGCCGAGCAGAAGCGCTCCGATGAAATAGACCACCTCGGTAAGTATGGTTCCGTATACGGTTCCGGCGGGAATGAACGCTCCGGCAAGTTCCCGGATGACAAAACGGATCAGGGCGTAGCTGATGTTCGCGCCGACGGCAGTTTTGAGCTGCCCCATAAGTGCGGCCCTCGCGTCGGCCTTGACGACGGAATTAAGTGCGGAATATGGACTTCTGGTTCGGATGATCATGATGGCGGCTGCCTTCTTTCCTGAGAACGGCGGGGTGCATTGATGAAAAATCAGGTGTAGCTGTAGCCGGAGTAGGGAACAGCATCTTCGGTAATACCGGAGTCCTCCGGAGAAAACTCCTGAACCTCTTCACTGCTGTTTTCGGAGGGAGAGGCGGCATCCTCCGCACCGGAACCGGATGTCCCGCCCCGAAGCTCTTCCTCTGTGGCAAATCCCGGGATGGAGAAGCCCAGCTGGTCCTCCAGAGATTCCATCGTATCGTCAAAACTGATGCCGTACATGGTCATCGACATCCGGTTCAGAGTGGCGTGTGCGTCGGCATTGGTCGCAAGGGAATGCATATAGAAGCCGATGATGACAAGGTCCGCGGCAAGTGCGGCGGTCGCGACGGTAAGGCCGTGCTTTCCGGAACCGGAGAGTTTTTTCTCGGCACCTTTCGAAAAGATCCCGAACATAATGGCGAGAGGGGCGAGAATCAGCGGGAAAATTCCCGTCATCATTGCGGTGGTGATCGCCGCTCCCATGCCGAGAACCAGCGACAGCGATCCGTAGGAGAGGGAAGCGTTATATTTTCTGTCATTCATGTGTGCCATGAGAATGTTCCCCGGGGAAAAGATCCGTGCGGCGCTGTCTTGTGCAGCACAGATCAGTGATAAGGACGTTTCAACATATTTTAAGACGGCGGGGATAAGAAGTAAATAAAATCGGAATGAACAATGCGCCTTCAGGTGCGCTCCGCAGGCAGCGGGCGCCCGGATGTTCCGGCTTGGACAAATCCGCTTAAGTGTGGCACATTCCAGGATTGACGAATCCGGGGTTCAGTCGTATTATCCTTAAAAGTAACTGAATAGAACTTCTCTTATTCAGAGTGGTGGAGATACATAGGATCGATGAAGCCACGGCAACCCCCGTATGACGGGAAGGTGCCATCCTGAGCGAGAGCCTGCCGGCGTCGAACAATAAGAGGATGATCGAGTTTTCCGTTCGTCCGCCGATCCGGCGGATTTTCTTTTTGCCTGATTCCATGAAGGAGGATAATCGTGGAGAAAAGACTGTTTACTTCCGAGTCAGTAACCGAAGGGCATCCGGACAAGGTCTGCGATGCGATCTCCGATGCGGTGCTTGATGAGTGCATGCGCCAGGACCCCATGAGCAGGGTGGCCTGCGAGACTGCGGCCTGCACGGGCTTCGTGCTTCTTACCGGCGAGATTACCACCAAGGCCCATCTGGATTATCAGAAGATCGCGAGAAGCGTGATTAACGAGATCGGCTACAACAAGTCAGAGTACGGCTTCGACGGCAATACCTGTGCCGTTCTCACCGCCATTGACGAGCAGTCGGCGGATATCGCGATGGGCGTGGACAACGCGCTTGAGACCAAGGCGGACTTAAAGGCCCTTGAGGCGAACATGAGCGACGAGGAGATCGGCGCGATCGGTGCCGGCGACCAGGGCATGATGTTCGGCTTTGCCACCAGGGAGACTCCTGAGCTTATGCCGTATCCGATCTCCCTTGCGCACAGGCTTACCCGCAGGCTGACCGAGGTCAGGAAGGACGGGACGCTTCCTTATCTTCGTCCCGACGGAAAGAGCCAGGTCTCCGTGGAGTATGATGAGAACGGGAAGCCCAGCCGCCTTGAGGCGGTCGTCATCTCGACCCAGCACGATCCGGATGTGACCCAGGAGCAGATCCACAAGGACATCCGGAAGTATGTCTTTGACGAAGTGCTTCCGAAGGAAATGATCGATGAGAAGACCAGATTCTACGTGAACCCGACCGGGCGCTTCGTGATCGGCGGCCCTCACGGCGACGCCGGGCTGACCGGGCGCAAGATTATCGTCGACACCTACGGCGGATATGCAAGGCACGGCGGCGGAGCGTTCTCCGGAAAGGACTGCACGAAGGTGGACCGCTCTGCGGCGTATGCCGCCCGCTATGTGGCGAAGAATATTGTCGCGGCCGGGCTTGCGGACCAGTGTGAGATCCAGCTCTCCTATGCCATAGGCGTGGCACATCCCACCTCGGTGATGATCGACACCAACGGCACGGGCAGGCTTTCCGACGAGAAGCTGACCGAGATCGTCCGCAGGCACTTCGACCTCCGTCCCGCGGGAATCATCAAAATGCTCGATCTCCGCAGGCCGATCTACCGCCCGACCTCCGCGTACGGCCACTTCGGAAGAACCGATATAGACCTTCCTTGGGAGAGGCTCGATAAGGTTGAGGAGCTCAAAGCGGAGCTCAACTAAGAATCATTCTTCTCCGGTAAAACGTCCCGCGGCTCCGCAGGGCAGCGGGACGTCCGAGGAGGAGACGGGAAGCCCGAGCTCCGAAGCCTCTATGACGCCCTTCCGGCCTTTCAGGACCGAGCTCAGAAGATATTTCAGCACACCGGGCTGAAGGCCGGTGGTATAAGAACTGATAAGGAAGAAGAGCGGACGGTCGGAGAGGAGTTTTGCGGTTTCCGCCATAAAACCGTAGATATTGTCCTCCATCTTCCAGATCTCCCCTTTCGGGCCTCTGCCGTAGGACGGGGGATCCATGATGATTCCGTCGTAGGTGTTTCCCCTGCGGATCTCGCGCTCAACGAATTTCATGCAGTCGTCCACGAGCCACCGCACCGGTGCGCCCGAGAGACCGGAGAGCGCGGCGTTTTCCTTCGCCCAGGTGACCATGCCCTTCGAGGCGTCCACATGCGTCACGGCGGCTCCCGCAGCGGCTGCCGCAATAGTGGCGCCGCCGGTGTAGGCGAAGAGGTTTAATACCTTCACACTCCGCCCGGAGCGGACGGCATCGCGGATGAGGGGAGTGAAGTACTCCCAGTTGGCCGCCTGCTCGGGAAAGAGGCCGGTGTGCTTGAAGCTGAAGGGCTTAAGCCCGAAAGTCAGCCCGAGAGCTTCATAGGAGATCTGCCACTCCTCGGGCAGGTCGAAGAACTCCCACTCGCCGCCTCCTTTGCTGCTGCGGTGATAGTGGGCGTTCGGAGATTTCCACGGATTTCCCTTCGGCGTCTGCCAGATCACCTGGGGGTCCGGCCGGATCAGGCGGTATCCGCCCCAGCGCTCCAGCTTCTCCCCCGAGGAGGCATCAAGTATCTCATAATCTTTCCAGTGATCGGCAATCCACATCTTTGTTCTGTTTCCTTTCCGGCAGTTTTATCCAGTATACCATGACCTGTATGCGGGCAGGGACATACCTTGGGTGCATAAAGCCCTTGTCTGTGCTGTATCATTGTTACTGTTCCGGTGCTTTATCGCGGTGCAGTGTTGCAATAATAAAGCTTCTCCATTATAATGGGGATAATTTACTATAGATTATTGTATGCAGGGATACAAATAACTTTCTGATTCCGGCCGGCGCGAAAAAACATTCCGCTTCGGGTATCCGGCCGGCTCCCGGCATGCGAAGGAGGCGTAATGACATCAGCGACAATCTGGATCATCATTGCATTTGTGCTGTACCTGACCATGATGGTGTCCATCGGACTGCGCGACATGAAGCGTGTGTCCAGTTCGGACGACTATTTCCTCGGCGGCCGGAAGCTGGGCGGCTTCGTCGCCGCGCTGTCAGCCCAGGCATCCGACATGAGCGGATGGCTTCTGATGGGACTTCCCGGAGCGGTGTATGCTCTGGGCACCGGCGAGATCTGGATCGCGGTCGGCCTGTTTATCGGCACTGTGCTCAACTGGCTCTTTATCGCGTCAAAGCTCCGCCGCTACACGATACAGAGCGGCAACGCCATCACGCTTCCGAGATATTTCGAGAACCGGTTCCGCGACAAAAGCCGCATCCTGCTGGTGGTCTCGGCCGCTGCGATTCTGGTTTTCTTCCTCGTTTACACTGCGTCCGCGCTGGCAGCCGGCGGCAAGCTCTTCAATACCGTGTTCGGACTTAATTATCACGCCGCGCTGATCATCGGAGCGGTTGTTATTCTGACCTACACGCTGCTCGGCGGTTTCGCGGCCGTGTGTGACACCGATTTCATCCAGGGCTCGGTTATGCTGATCGGCCTTATCGTAGTTCCGCTTCTTGCCATCGCCGTTACCGGAAACGGGGCAGGTGCCGCGGAGGCATCCGGGAACGCGATGTTCCTTAATCCCTTCTATGACGGAGGGGAGAAGATCAGTTTTGTCTCCATCATCTCCCAGCTGGGCTGGGGTCTCGGCTACTGCGGAATGCCCCACATTCTTGTCCGCTTCATGGCGGTGAAGGATGAGAAGGAGCTGAACAAGGCAAAGGCTGTGGGAATCGGCTGGGACGCCCTCTCCCTTTTCTTCGCCTGCATGATCGGTGTCGTGGGAAGAAGCTGCCTTGCGCAGGATCTGACAGCCACCGGCGATCACGAGAAGGTGTTCATCCTGATGATCCTCAGCGTGTTTACGGAAAAACTTGCCCTTCCGCTTATCGGAGGCATCTTCCTCTGCGGAATCCTTGCCGCAATCATGTCCACTGCGGACTCCCAGCTCCTCGTCACTGCCTCCAGCGTGACGGAGGACTTCTATAAGGGATTCCTCGGCAGAAAGCCCAGTGACAAGCAGGCCGTCTGGATCTCCCGTTCGGTGGTTCTTGCCGTTGCGCTCCTCGCTTTTATCATCGCGTGGAATCCGGACAGCTCGGTGATGACCCTGGTGTCCGACGCATGGGCAGGCCTTGGTGCTGCCTTCGGACCGACCGTGCTGCTCTCTTTATATTGGAAGAGAATCAACCGCCAGGGTGCCGCGGCGGGTATCGCAGCCGGCGCAGTAACCGTTATTCTCTGGGATTATATTCCGCTTGTCGGCGGAAGCACGCTCGGAAACGTGACCGGGCTCTACTCGCTGGTCATCGGCTTTGCCGTAAGCCTTGCGGCGATCATCATCGTGAGCCTTGCCACTCCGGAACCGGAGAAGGAGATCGTCGCGGAGTTCGAGAAAGTTCAGAGAGGTTAAGGGCCGGGCAGTTCTGCAGCGCGTTCCCCCGCATAAAAAATCTGTCAGAAAACATCATTTCGCGGCTCATTCCTGCTATACTGGGATGAGCCGCATGAGTTTTGCGGATTGTTTTTAATTTTGTACAAAAGAACAGCCCCAAAACCGGCAATCCCGCGAAAAAAGACTTGCAAGCGGGAAACGGCCTGAGGTAAACTAAACGTTGCTGTGACATGATAGCTGTGAAGCGTGAGGTTGCTGTCATCCGCAGGATGACAGGTTTTCCGTGGAGCGAATGTCTGGAGCCCACCGGAATCCGGAAAGGCTCAACAATCTGACGACAAGTCACTGTACGTAACTTAGGTCTGCCGAGAGCAGAAACGCCAGGTGGTCCGTCAGGACACACCCGGAAGTGTGTACAGTCACCGCTTGTCGTACTTACAACAAAGTGCGAAGAGGAGGCGACTTTTTTTATGGCTAATCAGGTAATGAGAATTACATTGAAGGCGTATGATCACGAGTTAGTGGATGCGTCAGCCAGGAAGATCATCGAGACAGTCAGGAAGAACGGTTCCCAGGTCAGCGGACCTGTGCCGCTTCCCACCAAGAGGGAAGTAGTTACGATCCTGCGTGCCGTTCACAAGTACAAGGATTCCCGCGAGCAGTTCGAGCAGAGAACCCACAAGAGACTGATCGACATCATCGACCCTACCCCCAAGACAGTGGATGCGCTTCAGCGTCTTGAGATGCCGGCCGGTGTTTACATCGATATCAAGATGAAGTCCAAGAACAGCTAAGGGCAGCAGAGAAACCACCTCTACTAGTATGACATCCCTTTCCTGCGGAAAGGAAACGCCGGAGTACTGAGAATCGGGAAGGATGAAAGGTCAGGGCCAGACAGCAGACCCGGGACATCATATCTTCCGTTTCTCCGGAGAGCCCAGCCGAATCCGGCCGGTGTCCGCTGTAGAATTCGCCTTCATATAAAGGGAAGGCAGAAAGAGGTAAGAATGAAGAAAGCGATACTCGCAAAGAAAATCGGCATGACGCAGATCTTTATGGAGGATGGAAGCCTCATCCCCGTCACCGTCCTCGAGGCGGGCCCCTGCGTCGTGACACAGGTAAAGACGGTCGAGAACGACGGCTACGAAGCGGTTCAGGTCGGCTTTGAGGAGAAGAAGGACAGAATCACCGTCGTGGATAAGTCCGGCAAGAAGGAAGTTGTCCACGAGCACGGCACCGGCAAGGCAATGCAGGGCCACTTCAAGAAGGCCGGCACCACCTCCAAGCGCTTCGTCAGGGAGTTCCGCTTCGAGAACAGCGCGGAGTACACCCCCGGCAGCGTCATCGCAGCGGATATCTTCGCCGAGGGCGACAAGATTGATGCCACCGCGATCAGCAAGGGCAAGGGCTTCCAGGGCGCAATCCGCAAGAACGGCCAGCACAGAGGACCTATGGGACACGGCTCCAAGTTCCACCGCCATCAGGGTTCCAACGGTTCGAGCTCCTCTCCTTCGAGAGTTTTCAAGGGCAAGGGAATGCCCGGCCACATGGGCACCGAGAAGGTGACGGTCCGCAACCTTGAGATCGTCCGCGTTGATGCCGAGAAGAACCTCATCCTTGTCAAGGGCGCGGTTCCCGGACCGAAGAAGGGCCTGGTCACGGTCAAAGAGACCACGAAGGCTGACGCCTGAGAGTAAAGGAGGATCAATCAGATGGCAAAAGTATCTGTGTTTAATATGGAAGGCAGCGAAGTCGGAACGATCGAATTAAACGACGCGATTTTCGGTGCCGAGATCAATGAGAATCTGGTTCACCTCGCAGTGGTGAAGCACCTGGCCGACAAGAGGCAGGGCACCCAGAAGGCCAAGACCCGTTCCGAGGTTTCCGGCGGCGGACGCAAGCCCTGGAGACAGAAGGGCACCGGCCATGCAAGACAGGGCTCAACGAGAGCTCCCCAGTGGACCGGCGGCGGCGTCGTGTTCGCGCCCACTCCCCGCGACTACAGCTTCAAGATGAACAAGAAGGAGAAGAGAGCCGCGTTAAAGAGCGCCCTTACCGCCCGCACCCAGGAGAACAAGCTGGTGGTTGTCGATGAGCTTAAGTTCGACGGCTACAAGACGAAGGAGTTCGTCCGCGTCATGAAGAACCTCAAGGTTGAGGACAAGGCCCTCGTGGTTCTCGCGGAAAACGACAGCAAGGTGGTCCGTTCCGCCGGCAATATCCCGACCGTGAACACCTCTCTTTGCAGCGAGCTCAACGTCTATGACATTCTGAACGCACAGACCCTCGTTCTGACGAAGGACGCTGTGGCGAAGATCGAGGAGGTGTTCGCATAATGGCCGACCTGAAATATTACGATATTATCGAGAAGCCCGTCATCACCGAGAAGAGCATGAACCTTATGGGTGAGCGGAAGTACACCTTCCTGGTGAATCCGGCAGCGGACAAGCTGCAGATCAAAGAGGCTGTGGAGAAGATGTTCGAGGGCACCAAGGTCGCCCGCGTCAACACCATGAACTGCCGTCCCAAGAAGAAGAGGAGAGGCATGGTCATCGGTTACACTCCCAAGACCAAGAAAGCCATTGTTACCCTCACCGAGGACAGCAAGGATATCGAGATCTTCACCGGTCTTTGATCAGTAAAAACTATGCGCGTTCCGCCGGTTCCCACCGGCGAGGCCCCGGACCGGAAAGGGGCTTAACGCACGATAAACTTAAGGAGAAAAGGTAATCATGGGAATTAAGAAATATACCGCATATACGCCTTCAAGACGTCATATGACCGGTTCGGATTTCGCAGAGGTGACCAAGAAGACACCCGAGAAGTCCCTTCTGGTATCCAAGAAGAAGAACGCCGGCCGCAACAACCAGGGCAAGATCACAGTCCGCCACCAGGGCGGCGGCAACCGCCAGAAGTACAGACTGATTGATTTCAAGCGCAATAAGGACGGCATCCCGGCGACTGTTGTCGGAATCGAGTACGATCCCAACCGCTCCGCGAACATCGCGCTGATCAGCTACGCTGACGGCGAGAAGGCTTACATCCTTGCTCCCCAGGGCCTGACCGACGGAATGAAGGTCATGAACGGAGCTTCCGCGGAAATCCGCGTAGGCAACTGCCTTCCTCTTTCCAGCATCCCGGTAGGTACCATGGTGCACAACGTTGAGCTGATGCCCGGCCGCGGCGGCCAGATGGCCCGCTCCGCCGGAAACGCTGCCCAGCTGATGGCAAAAGAAGGAAAATATGCGACCCTTCGTCTTCCCTCCGGTGAGATGAGAATGGTCCCGATCGAGTGCAGAGCAACGATCGGCGTCGTCGGCAATATCGACCACAATCTGGTGAATATCGGTAAGGCCGGCCGCAAGCGCCACATGGGTATCCGTCCTACGGTCCGCGGTTCCGTCATGAACCCGAATGACCACCCGCACGGCGGCGGCGAGGGCCGGGCACCGGTTGGCCGTCCCGGACCCAGCACCCCTTGGGGCAAGCCTGCGCTGGGTTATAAGACCCGCAAGAAGAAAGCTTCGGACAAGCTGATTGTCAGAAGAAGAAACAGCAAGAGCGCTGGCAGATAATCAGGAGGATAAGTCATGTCGAGATCAATTAAGAAGGGCCCTTTTGCGGACGAGAGTCTGTTAAAGAAGATAGATCAAATGAATGCATCCGGCGACAAGCAGGTCATCAAGACCTGGTCCCGTCGCTCCACCATTTTCCCGTCGTTCGTCGGTCATACGATTGCTGTTCATGACGGCAGAAAGCATGTGCCGGTGTATGTCACCGAGGACATGGTCGGCCACAAGCTCGGTGAGTTCGTCCAGACCAGAACCTATCGCGGGCACAACGGCAATAACAAGGACGAGAGAAAATCCAGATAATCGGATTTCCTCACTGAAAGGAGTGTGCAATCTATGGCGAACGGACATAGATCTCAAATTAAGAGAGAGAGAAACAACCAGAAGGATACCCGTCCTTCGGCAAAGCTGTCCTATGCACGTATTCCGGTGCAGAAGGCCTGCTTTGTCATGGACGCGATCCGCGGCAAGGATGTCGTCACGGCGGAGGGTATTCTTGAGTACAATCCCCGCTACGCATCTTCGGTTATCCTGAAGCTGTTAAAATCCGCGGTTGCGAATGCCGAGAACAACAACGGCATGAACGCTGCCAATCTTTACATCGCCGAGTGCTATGCCAACAATGGCCCGATGATGAAGCGGATCCAGCCCAGGGCACAGGGCAGAGCGTACCGCATCCTGAAGAGGATGAGCCACCTGACCATCGTTCTGGATGAGAAGAAGACCGAAGAGTAAAAGGGAGATTGAAAGGAGCCTATAAATGGGACAGAAAGTTAATCCTCACGGCCTGAGAGTCGGCGTCATCAAGGATTGGGATTCCCGGTGGTATGCCGAGGGCGATTTCGCTGATCTTCTGGTCGAAGACTACAATATCAGAAAGTTCCTCAAGACAAAACTGATGAGCGCCGGTGTCTCCAAGATCGAGATCGAGAGAGCATCCGACCGCGTCAAGGTTACCGTTTTCGCTGCGAAGCCCGGCGTCATTATCGGCAAGGGCGGCACCGAGATCGAAGCAACCAGGCAGAAGCTCTGCAAGATGACCGGCAAGAAGGTCCTCCTTGACATCAAGGAGATCAAGAGACCCGACCGTGATGCACAGCTGGTCGCCGAGAACATTGCCCAGCAGCTCGAGAACCGCGTGTCCTTCCGCCGCGCAATGAAGTCCTGCATGAACAGGACCATGAAGACCGGCGCTCTGGGTATCAAGGCTTCCTGCGGCGGCCGTCTCGGCGGCGCGGATATCGCCCGCACGGAGACCTATTCCGAGGGAACCATCCCGCTGCAGACTCTGCGCGCGGATATCGACTACGGCTTCGCAGAGGCAGATACCACCTACGGTAAGGTCGGCGTCAAGGTCTGGATCTACAAGGGTGAAGTACTTCCCAAGAAGCCTGCGGACAAGGCAGCAAAGAGCGCTGCAGTAACGGAAGGGAGCGAGAACTGATATGTTAATGCCGAAGAGAGTAAAGCATCGCAAACAGTTCCGTGGCAACATGTCCGGAACGATTTGCCGCGGTAACAAGATTACTTACGGTGAGTACGGCCTGGTCGCTACGGAGCCTGTATGGATCCGTTCCAATCAGATCGAGGCAGCCCGTGTTGCAATGACCCGTTTCGTCAGACGTGACGGCCAGATCTGGATCAAGATCTTCCCTGACAAGCCTGTTACGAAGAAGCCCGCTGAAGTCCGAATGGGTTCCGGAAAGGGCGCCGTTGAGTTCTGGGTCGCTGTTGTCAAGCCCGGCAGAGTCATGTTTGAGATCGCCGGCGTACCCGAAGAGAGCGCCAAGGAAGCTCTTCGTCTTGCGGCCATGAAGCTGCCCTGCAAGTGCAAGATTGTTTCCAAGGCAGATTTGGAAGGCGGTGCGAATTAATGAAGAGCAAAACCTATTTCGAGAATCTGAAGAATAAGACCGTGGAGGAGCTCGGTGAGGAGCTCGTCTCCGCCAAGAAGGAACTCTTTAACTTAAGATTCCAGAACGCGACCAACCAGCTGGACAATACGGCAAGGATCCGCGAGGTCAGAAAGAACATCGCCCGCATCCAGACCGCCATGACCCAGAAGAAAGCCGACTGATAGGAATCCGGAAGGAAAGGAGTAAATCGTGGAAGAGAGAAACTTAAGAAAAGTCCGTGTCGGCAAGGTTATCAGCGACAGGATGGACAAGACGATCGTCGTCGCGATCGAGGACCACATCAAGCATCCTGTGATCGGCAAGATCGTTAAGAAGACTTACAAGCTGAAGGCGCATGACGAGAACAACGAGGCCGGTATCGGCGATACCGTCAGAGTCATGGAGTGCAGGCCCATGTCTGCGACAAAGCGCTGGAGACTGGTCTCCGTCGTAGAGAAGGCTCGCTGACGAGATGATTGGGAAGTGCCCTGCGCTTATAAGCGCGGCGGCCCCCCGGAGAGATCCGGGGAAGTACAGAAAGGAATTCGGTTATGGTTCAGCAGGAAACTAGACTTAAGGTCGCTGACAACACCGGTGCCAAGGAACTCCTGGTCATCCGTGTGTGCGGCGGCTCCACAAGAAGATATGCAAGAATCGGCGACCAGGTGGTCTGCTCCGTCAAAGAAGCAACACCAGGCGGCGTTGTCAAGAAGGGCGACGTTGTAAAGGCAGTCGTTGTCCGCACCGTTAAGGGCGCCCGCAGAAAGGACGGTTCCTACATCCGCTTCGATGAGAACGCGGCGGTCATCATCAAGGATGATCTGACTCCTACCGGAACCCGTATCTTTGGGCCTGTAGCCAGGGAGCTTCGCGAGAAGCAGTACATGAAGATCCTGTCTCTGGCACCGGAAGTGTTATAAGGAGGATGACGATGGCTACGAGCAAGATCAAGAAGGGCGATACCGTTCGGGTAATCGCCGGCAGAAGCAGAGATAAAGAAGGCAAGGTCACTTCCGTTGACGTGAAGAACCACAAGGTTGTCGTCGAGGGCGTGAACCTCGTCACCAAGCATATGAAACCCTCCGCAGCCAATCCGGACGGCGGCATCAGAGAGCAGGAAGCAGCGATTGATATTTCGAACGTGATGCTTGTCTCTGACGGCAAGACCACCCGCGTCGGCTTCAAGATCGAGAACGGCAAGAAGGTCCGTGTCGCGAAGAAGACCGGCAAGACGATTGACTGATAAGGAAAGGAGGTAAAACGTGAGCAGACTTAAAGATCAGTACAACGATGAGATCCGCGAGGCGATGCGAAAGAAGTTCGGCTATGAGAACGAAATGCAGATCCCGAAGCTCGACAAGATCGTTGTGAACATGGCAGTCGGCGAGGCGAAGGAGAATGAGAAGATTCTCGAGTCCGCCGCTAATGATCTTCAGATTATCACCGGCCAGAAGCCGGTTTACACCAAGGCGAAGAAATCCATCGCCAACTTCAAGATCAGAGAGGGCATGTCGATCGGATGCAAGGTTACCCTCCGCGGCGACCGCATGTATGAGTTCCTGGATCGTCTTGTTAATCTGGCGCTTCCCCGTGTCCGTGACTTCCGCGGCGTGAATCCGAACTCCTTTGACGGCAGAGGCAACTACGCACTGGGCATCCGCGAGCAGATCATTTTCCCCGAGATCGAGTACGACAAGGTGGACAAGGTAAGAGGCATGGACGTGATCGTCACTACCACCGCCAAAACCGATGAAGAGGCAAGGGAGCTGCTGAGGCTCTTCGGAATGCCCTTCGCAAGAAGCTGACTCAGGTCTCAAGATCAGTAGAGGAGAATAAACATGGCTAAGACATCCATGAAAGTCAAGCAGCAGATGAAACCGAAGTTTTCCACGAGGGCTTATACCCGCTGCAAGATCTGCGGCCGTCCGCATTCCGTGCTGAAGAAGTATGGCATCTGCAGAATCTGCTTCCGTGAACTGGCTTACAAGGGCCAGATCCCCGGCGTCAAGAAAGCAAGCTGGTAAGGCAACTACCGGCGGGCATCATGAGAAGAGGCTCTGTGAGAGGAAAAGAGCTTTGGCCCGCCCGGACGAAGTTTAGGAGGAAAACACAATATGACGACCAACGATCCTATCGCGGATATGCTCACAAGAATCCGCAATGCCAACATTGCGAAGCATGATACCGTGGACGTTCCTTCTTCCAAGATCAAGCTGTCGATCGCGCAGATCCTCTTGGATGAAGGTTATATCAAGGCTTTTGAACTTGTGGATAACGGAAGTTTCAAGGATATCCGCATCACCTTAAAGTATGGCGCAGACAAGAACGACCGCATTCTGACCGGTTTAAAGCGCATCTCCAAGCCCGGACTTCGTGTCTATGCAGGCAAGGACGAGCTTCCCAGCGTCTTAAACGGACTGGGCACCGCCATTCTTTCCACCAACCAGGGCGTGATCACTGACCGCAAGGCCAGAGAGCTCAAGGTCGGCGGAGAAGTTTTAGCATTCATCTGGTAATTCAACTAATTCGGAGGTACGGGCATGTCACGTATAGGTAAAATGCCAATCGCCATTCCTGCCGGTGTGACGGTAGAGGTGGCAGAAAATAACACAGTGACGGTGAAAGGACCCAAGGGAACGCTCACCAGGACGCTTCCCGCGGAGATGAAGATCAGCCAGGATAACGGCGTGATTACCATTGAGAGACCCAACGACCTGAAGAGAGAGAAGTCTCTTCACGGCCTGACCAGAAGCCTGCTCAACAACATGGTAGTCGGCGTGACGAACGGCTTCGAGAGGAAGCTCGAGGTCAACGGCGTCGGTTACAGAGCAGCTAAGCAGGGCAATAAGTTAGTTCTGACCTTAGGCTATTCTCACCCGGTCGAGATGGAGGATCCGGAGGGACTGGAGACTACCGTCGAGGGGCAGATTATTACCGTCCGGGGTATCGATAAAGAGCGTGTCGGCCAGTTGGCCGCGGAGATCCGCGACAAGAGAAGGCCTGAGCCTTATAAGGGCAAGGGTATCAAGTATGTCGAGGAGACCATCCGCCGCAAGGTTGGTAAGACCGGTAAGAAGTAATTAAGTGACAGAGTCTTATCACAGGAGACATAACTGACGATTAGCTTACGGGAGCGAAGGCTCCGGAAAGAGGAATCATGATAACGAAAGCATCCAGAAAGGAAATCCGCGAGAAGAAGCACCTTAAGGTCCGCAATCGCTTCAGCGGAACTCCTGAGAGACCGCGCCTTGCGGTTTATCGGAGCAATAACCATATCTATGCGCAGATCATCGATGATACGGTAGGAAAGACCCTTGTTTCCGCCGGAACCGTCGAGAAGGATATCAAGGCTGAGCTTGAGCACACTGACGACATTGACGCGGCGGCCAAGATCGGTGAGATCATTGCAAAGAGAGCGACGGAGAAGGGAATCACCAAGGTGGTTTTCGACCGCGGCGGCTTCATCTATCAGGGTAAGGTAGCAGCCCTTGCCGAGGCAGCCCGCGAGGCCGGCCTGGAATTCTGAGAAGGGGGATTGTGTTCACATGAAGCGTGCTATGATTGATGCAAGTCAGATGGAGCTCACTGAAAAGGTAGTTACCATCAAACGCGTTACCAAGGTCGTTAAGGGCGGACGCAACATGCGGTTCACCGCACTTGTCGTTGTCGGTGACGGAAACGGTCACGTCGGTGTCGGCCTGGGCAAGGCAACCGAAATCCCCGAGGCGATCCGCAAGGGCAAGGAGGATGCCACCAAGAACCTTGTCAGTGTGGCCCTCGATGAGAACGCCAGCATTTCCCACGATTTCATCGGCAAATACGGTTCTGCTTCGGTTCTGTTAAAGAAGTCCCCCGAAGGTACCGGTATCATCGCCGGCGGTCCTGCCCGTGTGGTGTGCGAGCTGGCCGGAATCAAGAACATCCGTACCAAGTCTCTCGGTTCCAATACGAAGCAGAACGTTGTTCTCGCGACGATTGACGGCTTAAGCAAGCTGAAGGTTCCGGAAGAGGTTGCGGCGAGACGCGGCGTGGAGCTTGCGGCGCTGAAGTAAATTGCTTAAGCGGCAGATACGCCGCAGGCAGGAGGTAACCATGGCTGAGAATAAAATGCTTAAGATCACCCTCGTGAAATCCACGATCGGCGCAGTTCCGAAGAACAAGGCGATCGTGAAGTCGATGGGGTTCAAGAAACTGAACAGCAGCGTAATCCTTCCCGATAACGCGGCTACCAGGGGTCAGATCCGCCTGATCAACCACATGGTCAAGGTTGAGGAACTGGACTGATTACCGACAGGTTAAGATCCTTTTAAAAGGAGGAACATATAATGGATTTATCTAATTTGAGACCTGCTGCGGGTTCCAAGCACAACGACTTCAGAAGAGGCCGCGGACATGGATCAGGCAACGGCAAGACCGCTGGCTACGGCCACAAGGGTCAGAAAGCCCGTTCCGGCGCTCCCCGTCCCGGTTTTGAGGGCGGTCAGATGCCCCTGTACAGAAGACTCCCCAAGAGAGGCTTCAAGGATTACAATTCCAAGGAAATCGTGGCGATCAATGTCAGCGAGCTTCAGCGCTTCGAGGATGGCGAGATCGTCGATATCGAGAAAATGCTTGCAACCGGTGTCATTCATGAAACTTGTGACGGCGTGAAGATCCTCGGCAACGGTGAATTCACAAAGAAACTTACTGTCAAGGCAAATGCGTTCTCCGCATCTGCCAAGGAGAAGATTGAGGCGCTTGGCGGAACCGCAGAGGTGATCGAGTAATCGTCGCTCTAACTGCTTGTTTCGTGTGCAGCGCACGACATGGTGGCTAATATGTTTGATACCGTTAAGAAAGCATTTCAGATTAAGGAGATCCGGGCAAAGATTTTCTTTACTTTTCTGATGCTGGTTGTGATTCGTTTCGCATCACAGCTTCCGGTTCCCGGTGTCGACAGGGACTATTTCAGCCGCTGGTTTGCAGCTCAGCAGTCCAGTGACGCGTTCAGTCTTTTCGATGCCTTCACCGGCGGTTCTTTCCTCAATATGTCCGTACTGGCGCTCAATATTACGCCGTACATCACATCGTCCATCATCATCCAGCTGCTGACCATCGCTATCCCGAAGCTCGAAGAGCTTCAGAAGGAAGGCGAGGAAGGCCGCAAGATGATGGTCTCGATCACCCGTTACGTCACGGTTGCGCTGTCCCTTATTGAGGCGACCGCCATGGCAATCGGCTTCGGCCGTCAGGGTCTGCTCGAGAAATACAACTTCATTAACGTCATTACCGTTATCTTCGTGCTGACTGCCGGTTCCGCATTCCTTATGTGGATCGGCGAGCGGATTACCGACAGGGGCGTCGGCAACGGAATATCCATCGTGCTGACAATAAACATCATCTCCCGTATTCCGGCGGATGTTGTGAACCTGTTCAAGCAGTTCGTCTCGGGCAAGAACATCGCCAAGGGAACTCTGGCTTCCGTCATTATCATCGCGGTTATCGTCGCAATGGTGGTTCTGGTTATCCTGCTCAACTCCGCGGAGAGACATATTCCGGTGCAGTACACCAGGAAGATGCAGGGACGCCGGATGGTGGGCGGCAACAGCACTCACATTCCGCTGCGCGTCAACACCGCGGGCGTTATGCCGATCATCTTCGCCTCCTCGCTGATGGAGTTCCCGGTGATCATCTCCCAGCTCGTCGGCTACAGCGGACAGGGCTGGTGGGGTGAGTTCCTCAAGTACCTCAGCTCGAGCTACTGGTGCAGACCTTCCCAGATCAAGTATTCGATTGGTCTTCTGGTCTACATCGCGCTGCTGATCTTCTTCGCATACTTCTACACCTCGATTACCTTCAATCCGATCGAGATTGCGGATAACATGAAGAAGCAGGGCGGCTTCATTCCGGGTATCCGTCCCGGCCGTCCGACGAGTGAGTACCTGAATAAGATCCTCGGCTATATCATTTTCATCGGCGCCGTAGGACTGACGATCGTCGGCATTATCCCGTTCATCTTCCGCGGGCTCTTCAACGCCAATGTTTCCTTCGGCGGCACCAGCCTGATCATCGTGGTCAGCGTCGTGCTTGAGACCATCAAGCAGATCGAGTCCATGATGATGGTAAGGAACTACAAGGGATTCCTGAGCGAGAAGTAATGAAGCGCCGGGAATGCAAAACCGGATTCGCGGGAAGAGTTTTCCGCGGACGGACAACAAAGTAATAGCAAAGTGGAAAGCCAGAGAAGCACAGGAGTGTTTTCTCTGGCCTTCGCACGATTGGAATCAGGCTGTACGGAGAACCTTTTGCGGAGAACCCGACGGTTGATGCGGACGCGCAGGAGAAGAGTATGAAGATAGTTATGCTTGGTGCTCCTGGTGCCGGAAAAGGCACTCAGGCGCAGATGATCGCAGAGAAATACGGAATCCCGCACATTTCCACGGGAGACATTTTCCGTTACAACATCAAGAACGGCACAGAACTCGGCATGGAAGCCAAGCAGTATATGGATAAGGGTCAGCTGGTTCCGGATGAATTGACTGTCCGCATCCTGCTCGACAGGGTGGCCGGTGAGGACTGCGCGCAAGGTTATGTCCTTGACGGTTTCCCCCGCACTATTCCCCAGGCAGAGGTTCTTACGGCCGAGCTTGACAGGATGAATGACCGCATTGATTATGCGATTAACATCGATGTCCCTGATGAGAATATCGTCAGCCGGATGAGCGGAAGAAGGGCCTGCACCAACTGCGGTGCTACCTATCATATCGTCTACGCAGCTCCGAAGAAGGAGGGTATCTGCGATCAGTGCGGTGCCGTACTGGTGCAGCGCGACGACGACAAGCCCGAGACGGTGCTTAACCGCCTGAAGGTTTATCACGAGCAGACACAGCCGCTAATTGATTATTACGGCAGCCGGAACGTCCTTAAGACTGTGGACGGAACCGGATCACTGCAGCAGGTTTTTAAAGATATCACAGCAATTCTGGAGGGTTAAACGTGTCAAAAGCAGATGTCATTGAGCTGGAAGGAACCGTAATCGAAAAGCTTCCCAACACGCTGTTCCGCGTGCAGCTGGAAAACGGGGCAGTGATCCTGGCCCATATCAGCGGCAAGCTGAGACAGAACTTTATCCGCATCCTTCCCGGCGACCGCGTGACTCTTGAAATGTCCACCTATGACCTGACCAAGGGCAGGATCATCTGGCGCGACAAGTAAGCGCACTTTTAACCCCGTTTTGCCGGGGACGGCGACCTGATACAGTTTTCACGACAAAACTTTAATTCGGGCGTTGATTATTGATTCTCCCCGTGGTATTATAAAGTTCGGCTCTTTTGGAGCCGTTACTGTTTTTATGCTTTTTTTTTCAGTAAATTCTCATGAAAGGAGGATAAAGAGGCTTATGAAGGTCAGAGCATCCGTGAAGCCGATGTGCGATAAGTGCAAGATCATCAAGCGCAAGGGCACCATCCGGGTCATCTGCGAAAACCCTAAGCACAAACAGAGACAGGGCTGAGCCATTCATGACTCTTTATCATTGAATATGCGGCTGGACATTGTTTCACAACGGAAACTGTCTTAAGCACTAAGGTGTGCTTACCGTATCCGGATACGGATCCGGCAGCCCGGCATTACTCTTTGATACCCTGCTTAGGAACACGCAGAGGAAAGACTGCCCGGCAAACGGCAGTTGGGTGCGGATTCGCACCCCAGTCAATCAGTAACCATAAGAATTTCGGAGGAATTCCATAATGGCTCGTATTGCAGGTGTTGATTTACCCAGAGACAAGCGCGTCGAGATCGGCCTCACCTATATTTTCGGAATCGGCCGTCCCACCGCAACAGAAATTTGCAAGAAGGCGGATGTCAATCCTGATACCCGCGACCGTGACCTGACTGATGATGAAGTCAGAAGGCTGAGCGATATCATCGCATCGGATTACCTTGTAGAAGGTGATCTGCGCCGTGAAGTCGCCATGAACATCAAGCGCCTCACTGAGATCGGCTGCTACAGAGGCATGCGTCACAGAAGGAACCTTCCCTGCCGCGGTCAGAAGACCAAGACCAACGCACGTACTTGCAAGGGTCCCAAGAAGACAATCGCTAACAAGAAGAAGTAATTAATCAGAAGGGAAAGAAAGTAGGTTAGTTTTTATGGCAAAGCAGACTAGCGCTGCGGCGAAGAAAAACGCAGCAAAGAAACGTGTCAGGAAAAACGTTGAACGCGGACAGGCGCATATCCAGTCTTCCTTTAACAATACCATCGTTACTCTGACGGATGCTCAGGGCAACGCGTTAAGCTGGGCAAGCGCAGGTGGTCTTGGCTTCAAAGGTTCAAGGAAATCTACTCCCTACGCAGCACAGATGGCTGCGGAAACGGCAACTAAGGCGGCTCTTATCCATGGGTTAAAGGCAGTCGAGGTTTTCGTCAAGGGACCGGGTTCAGGAAGAGAAGCAGCCATCCGTTCGCTTAATGCAAACGGCCTGGAGATCCTCTCCATCACCGATGTGACCCCTGTGCCTCACAACGGATGCCGCCCGCCTAAGAAGCGCCGCGTATAAATCGTCGCGGTCGCATATGCGACACGACCGCGACGAGGCAGCATC
>OMSM01000172.1 GCA_900313745.1 uncultured Lachnospiraceae bacterium | reverse complement strand
TAAAGGATGCCGGCGATAAGGTCGACGCGAACGAGAGGGCGACGGTTGAGGCCGACCTTGCCGACCTGAAGGCTGTGCTTGAGCGCACCCAGAACCAGTCGGATATGAGCGACAGCGATGTCGACGAGATTAAGACCAAGAAGGAAAAACTGATGAACGACGCCCAGGCGCTGTTCACCAAGATGTACGAGCAGGCGGCGCAGAACGCGCAGAGCGCTCAGGGCGCACAGGCAGGCCCCGACATGGGCGGCGCACAGGCGGGAGGCTACAGCCAGGGCAGCACAGGCGGCAGCGCGAACGACGACGTTGTGGACGGCGACTACAGAGAGATCTGATAAATCGCGTCAATTCATGAACCGACACGTCCGGTATTCCCGGGACCGCAGAATGCGGTTCCGGGAATTTCCGGATTTCGTATGTCTGAAGACAAACCAGACAGCTAAGGAAGACTATGGCGGAACAGAAACGAGATTATTATGAAGTCCTGGGCGTGGACAAGAGCGCGTCGACCGAGGAGATCAAGAAAGCCTACCGCGTGCTGGCGAAGAAGTATCACCCGGACATGAATCCCGGCGACAAGGAGGCGGAGAAGAAATTCAAGGAGGCCTCCGAGGCCTACGCCGTGCTGAGTGACGAGGACAAGCGCCATCAGTACGACCAGTTCGGGCACTCCGCTTTTGACGGCACCGGCGGTTTCGGTTCCGGCGGCTTTGATTTCAACAGCGCGGATTTCAGCGATATCTTCGGGGATATTTTCGGCGATATCTTCGGCGGCCGCATGGGCAGAGGCTCCGGCGGCGGTCCCCAGAGGGGAGCTAATCTGCGCACCAGCGTGAGGATCACCTTCAAGGAGGCGGTCTTCGGGGCGGAGAAGGATCTTGCGCTCAACTTAAAGGATGTCTGCCCGACCTGCCACGGGAGCGGAGCAAGGGCCGGAAGCAGCCCCCAGACCTGCCCCAAGTGCGGAGGCAAGGGCCAGGTCGTGTACACCCAGCAGTCCTTCTTCGGCACCGTGCGCAATGTGCAGACCTGCCCGGACTGCGGCGGCACCGGCAAGATCATCAAGGACAAGTGCCCGGACTGCGGCGGCACCGGCTACCAGACCAGCCGCAAGACCATCCGCGTGTCGATCCCCGCGGGTATCGACAACGGGATGAGCGTGCGCATCCGCGACAAGGGTGAGCCCGGTATCGGCGGCGGCCCCCGCGGCGACCTCCTGGTGGAGGTGCTGGTGGAGGACGATCCCCGCTTCATCCGGCAGGAGTACGACATCTACTCCACGGTGAAGATCTCCTACGCGATCGCCGCCCTCGGCGGTTCCGTGGTGGTGGATACGGTGGACGGAAGGGTGCTCTATGACGTAAAGCCGGGAACCCAGACGGATACCCGCGTGAGGCTGCGCGGCAAGGGCGTGCCCAGCATCCGCAACAGCGAGGTGCGCGGCGATCACTACGTCAACCTCGTGGTGGAGACGCCGACAAGGCTCTCCAAGGAGGCGAAGGAGCTCTTAAAGCAGTTCGACGAGATCACGGGGAATTCCCTGGAGGCGGCGGAGAACGCCTCGTCGGATGCCGAGGACGAGAAAAAGACAAGAAAGAAGAAATTCTGGAAATAGCAGTTTAACGCAGATTCAGAGAGAGCGGCCGGGTGCAGAAATTTTTGCACCTGGCCTTTTCCTGTGTTATGCTGATAAAACGCCGGCGCACAGGGCGCCGCGTTCGGCAGAACTGCTCCCGCGGATTCTGCCTCAGCGAGGAAATAAAACATGAAATGGATGCGTTTTAAGGTGCGCACTACGGCAGCTGCGGAGGATATCCTGGTCAGCGCGATGCAGGACATCGGCCTGCACGGCGCCCAGATCGAGGACCACGTCCCTCTCACCGCTGCAGAGAAGGAGCAGATGTTCGTGGACATCATGCCCGAGGAGCCCGAGGACGACGGCACGGCGGTCGTGAGTTTTTACGTGGAGGAATCGGAGAGCGGGAAACCCGTAGTGGACGGGGAGGAGAAGGATCCGGACGAGGTGAAGGCCGGAATTCTCGCGGTTATCGGGGAGTACCGCGGTTACGGAGAGGACCTCGGCGACGGAACGGTGACCATAGAGGAGACCGAGGACGTCGACTGGATCAACAACTGGAAGCAGTATTTCCACCAGTTCATGATCGATGACATCCTGTTCATCCCCTCCTGGGAGACCCCGGAGGAGTCGGGCGGGGAGGCGTCTTACGTATTTCACATTGATCCGGGAACCGCCTTCGGCACAGGCAAGCATGAGACCACGCAGCTCTGCATCCGCGCGATCAGGCAGTACCTTACTCCCGAGACCGAGCTGCTGGATATCGGAACCGGCAGCGGAATCCTCTCCATCCTCGCGCTGATGCTCGGGGCGAAGAGCGCCGTCGGGACGGACCTGGATCCCTGCGCGGAGCCGGCGGTGGCGGACAACCTGGCGGCGAACGGGGTTGATCCCTCGCGCTTTGCCCTGATCCTGGGGAACCTCATCGACGACCGGAAGGTTCAGGACCAGGTTGGATACGGGCGCTACGACATCGTCGTCGCCAACATCCTTCCCTCGGTGCTTGTTCCGCTCACCCCCGCTGCGGTGAACGCTTTGAAGCCTGGCGGCGTCTACATCACCTCGGGAATTATCGACGGCTATGAGGAGACGGTAGCGCAGGCTATGCGCGGGGCGGGCCTTGAGGTTGTCTCCGTCACGGATCAGGGCGAGTGGCACTGTGTGACCGGAAGGAAGCCGGAGCAGCCCTGAACCGGAATGCGGGAACGCGGCGCCTCAGCGTGCGCCGGGGCCCCGGAACGAAGGAGTGCAATGCTTCACCTTTTTGTGAGCCCCGGAGCGATCCGTGAAGACGGGATCGACATCACCGGAGGGGACGTCAACCACATACGCAATGTCCTCAGGATGAAGGAGGGGGAGGAACTCACCGTGAGCGACGGCGAGACGGCGGTAAACTACCTCTGCCGGATCGCGGAGTTCACCCCGGACACAGTACGTCTCTCCATCATTTCCGCGGAGGAGAAGGATACGGAGCTGCCGGTAAAGGTGCTGCTCTTCCAGGGCCTTCCCAAGGCCGACAAGATGGAATGGATCATCCAGAAGACCACCGAGCTCGGAGTGTCGGAGATCATTCCCGTATCCAACGCCCGCTCTGTCGTGAAGCTGGACGCGGACCGCGGAGCGAAGAAGACAAAGCGCTGGCAGAGCATCGCGGAATCCGCGGCGGAGCAGAGCAGGCGCAGGATTGTGCCCACGGTGCGGGAACCCGTAAGTTTTTCCGCCGCACTTCGCATGGCAGAGGGGGCGGAGACAAAACTCATCCCTTACGAGCGCTTCGACGGGGACGCGGACACGAAGGAACTGTTAAGGGGAATCCGTCCGGGCAGCACCGTCGCCGTATTCATCGGGCCGGAGGGAGGCTATGAGCCCTCGGAGATCGAGGAGGCAAGGGCGGCAGGAGTCGTCCCTGTCACCCTGGGGAAGCGCATCTTAAGGACGGAGACCGCGGGAATCGCGGCACTGAGCTTCATCGTGTACGAGCTGGAGCTGTGATCAGGCCAGCCGCCGGCGCACACGGACTGCCCGGGCACGTTTGCACTCTGTCTCGCTGGCAGCGGCACATAAGCGGGCAAAAAACGCCCGCCAAGTGCCGGCCGCTCGCCAAGGCACCGGGCCTGTCCGTGTGTGCAGGCAGCCATGCCGATCTCAGCTGCGGCATTATTATGGGGGAGATAGTATGTATCAATTCAATGAAGAAGAGTACAACGCCAGAATGACCTGGTACAGGGACGCGAGGTTCGGAATGTTCCTTCACTGGGGCCTTTACTCCATCCCGGCACGCGGAGAGTGGGTCCGCAGCGTGGAGCAGATGCCGGAGGAGGAGTACATGCCCTTCTTCCGTGAGTTTTCCGCAAGCCGCTTCGATCCGAAGAAGTGGGCAAAGGAGGCGAAGGCCGCGGGAATGAAGTACGCGGTCATGACCGCGAAGCACCATGACGGTTTCTGCCTCTTCGACAGCAAGTATACGGATTTCAAGGCGACCAACACCCCCGCGGGACGCGACCTGGTGCGGGAGTACCTGGACGCAATGCGCTCCGAGGGGCTTAAGGTCGGGCTCTACTTCACCCTGCTGGACTGGCATCACCCGGATTACCCGCATTACGGGGACTGGAACCATCCGATGCGCAATCATCCGGAGTGCGGAAATGAGGAGAGGGATTTCGAGCGCTACAAGGAGTATCTCTACAACCAGGTCGAGGAGATCGTCACCAACTACGGAAAGCTCGACATCCTGTGGTTCGATTTCTCCTACGACTGGCTGAAGGGCGAGGCCTGGGGCGCGACAAAACTGGTCAACATGGTCCGCTCCCACCAGCCGGAGGTCATCATCGACAACCGCCTGGAGGCCAGCGGCGAGGGCCACGGCTCTCTCTACTACTGCGACCCGAAGCCCTTCCACGGGGATTTTGAGAGCCCGGAGCAGATCATCCCTCCCCAGGGCGTCCGCAACGTCAAGGGCGAGCCCATCGCGTGGGAGGCCTGCTTCACCATGAACAACAACTGGGGATACTGCGCGAACGACCACTACTGGAAGCCCGCGTCCATGCTGATCCGCAAGCTTGTCGAGTGTGTTTCCAAGGGCGGCAACATGCTTCTCAACGTCGGCCCGGACGGATACGGCGCATTTCCGCCGGAGTCCTCGGCGATTCTCTCCGAGATCGGCCGCTGGATGGAGAAGAACAGCGAGAGTATCTACGGCTGCACGGCGGCGTGGGATATCCCGAAGCCGGATTACGGCCGGATCACACGCAAAGAGGGCACCAATACCTACTACGTCCACGTCTTCGAGAACACGGTGGGGCCTCTGCCCCTGACCGGTTTTGACCGCGACAGGATAGAGAGCGTCCGCGCCCTCTCGGACGGACACGAGATCCGCTTCGCGGACGGCTTCATGGTGAAGGATTATCCGGAAATTGCTTTCGCGGACTTAGGGCCGGATCCGGTGCTCCCGGACCAGACGGACTATGTGCTGAAGGTGACGCTTCGCGGATGACCCGGGTAAGGAGCACGCGGTACCGGCGGTGCCCGCGCAGCTCTTTCATACCGCACCGGACGCCGCGTCCGGCGGAACCTTCTTCGCAGGTTCTGCCTTAACGAGGAACAAAATGAGAGAAATATATCTCGATAATTCCGCGACCACCCGGGTTTTCCCCGAGGTGGCGGAACTGATGACCAGAATTTACACGGAGGAGTACGGCAACCCCTCGAGCCTTCACCACAAGGGCGTGGAGGCGGAGCGCGAGCTCACGAAGGCGAAGCAGACCCTCGCCGGAATCCTGAAGTGCGAGCCGGGACAGCTGTACTTCACGTCGTGCGGAACGGAGTCCGACAACCTCGCGATTCTCGGCGCCGCGGCGGCGCACGGGCGCAGGGGGAAGCACATTATTACCACGCCTTTCGAGCACCCCGCGGTGTCGGAGTGCATGAAGTACCTGGAAAGCCAGGGGTATGAGATCACCACGCTCAAGGTGGATGGAAAGGGAATGATCAACCCGGAGGACGTCGCGGAAGCGGTTCGGGAGGATACGATCCTTGTCTCCGTCATGCACACCAACAACGAGATCGGCTCGGTGCAGCAGGTAGGGGAGATCGGAAGGCTGATCAAGGAGAAGAACCGGAACACCCTCTTCCATGTGGACGCTGTGCAGGGCTTCGGCAAGGCCGTGCTGCATCCCTCCAGGATGCACATCGATCTCCTCGCGGCCAGCGGGCACAAGATCCACGCGCCGAAGGGCATCGGCCTGCTCTATGTCGGGAAGGGCGTGCGCATCCGCAGTACCATATACGGCGGAGGGCAGCAGGGCGGCATGCGCTCCGGCACAGAGAACGTCGCCGGGATCGCCGGAATGGCCCTTGCCGCGGATATGCTTTACCGGGACCTGGAGGAGGAGCGGGCAAAACTCTTCCGGATGAAGAAAAGTTTTGCCGAAAAGATCGCTTCCCTGCCGGATGTGCAGTTAAACGGGCCTCAGGACGAGGTCTTTGGCGCGCCCAACGTGATCAGCCTCTCGGTGAAGAACGTCCGGGCGGAGGTGCTGCTGCACGCTCTGGAGGACAGGGGAATCTACGTTTCCTCGGGGAGCGCGTGTTCGTCGAACAGGCCGCACACCTCATCGACCCTCACGGCCATCGGGCTGCCAAAGGAGTATCTCGACTCTACCATCCGAATCAGCACGTCGGTGATGAACACGGAGGAGGACATCGACGACACGGTGCGGGCACTTCAGGAACTGGTTCCGGTATTGAGAAAATACACCGCGCATTAGTCCCGGGACGGAGCACCCGCTTCCGGTACTCCCGGGGACGCTTGCGCTCTGATCCTCGGCGCAGCGGCACATAAGCGGGCAAAGAACGCCCGCCAAGTGCCGGCGCCTCGCACAGCCCCGGGCAGTATCCGGAAGCGGGTGCTCCTGGGTGGTTAACTGCCGCGGAGATGTTCTGAGGAACAGGACCGTCTCTGGAGGAGTACCGGAGCAGGCTTCCGCCGTTTTATTCATGCACTAAGGAGAATCGTTTTGAGATATCAGTCATTTCTGATCAAGTATGCCGAGATCGGCATCAAGGGAAAGAACCGCAATTTCTTTGAGGAATCGCTGGTTCAGCAGATGAAGATCGCACTGCACCGCTGCGAGGGCAAATTCCGTGTCTACCGCTTCTCCGGAAGAGTTTTCGTCGCGGTGGACTCCGCGCACTACGACTTCGACGAGGTGGTCGGCGCGCTGCAGCACGTCTTCGGCATCGTGGGCATCTGCCCGATGCAGATCCAGGACGTGATTCCCTATGAGGAGCTGCAGGAAAAGGTGGTGCAGTTTTTCGGAGAGGAGTACCCGGAACAGACGAGGAAGGGGCTGACCTTCAAGGTGCACTGCCGGAGGCTTGCAAAGAACTACCCCATGGACTCCCAGGAGATCAACGCCGCTCTCGGCGAGGCGCTGCTTGGCGCCTATCCGGAGACCGCGGTGGATGTCCATGAGCCGAAGGTGATGGTCCACGTCGAGATCCGCGAGAGGATCTACCTCTACACGCATACGATCCCGGGTGCCGGCGGACTTCCCGTGGGAAGCGGCGGCAAGGCGATGCTCCTGCTCTCCGGCGGAATCGACTCCCCTGTTGCGGGCTGGATGATGGCGAGGCGCGGGCTCAAGCTGGACGCCGTGTATTTCAATGCGCCGCCCTACACCAGCGAGCGGGCGCTGCAGAAGGTCGTCGACCTGGCAGCGACGGTTTCGGCCTATACCGGGCCGATCTATCTGCACAACATCAATTTCACCGAGATCCAGCTCTACATCTACGAGAAGTGCCCGCACGACGAGCTGACGATCATCATGCGCCGCTACATGATGCGCATCGCGGAGGCTATCGCGAGAAAAACGGAATGCGGCGCGCTCATCACCGGCGAGAGCCTGGGGCAGGTGGCATCGCAGACCATGCGCTCCCTGGAGTGCACGAACGCGGTCTGCACGCTGCCGGTTTTCCGCCCGCTCATCGGCAATGACAAGGAAGAGATCATCGGAATATCCAAGAAGATCGGCACCTACGACACCTCGATCCTCCCCTACGAGGACTGCTGCACCATCTTTGTGGCGAAGCATCCCGTGACCAAGCCCATTCTGGACGTGATCGCGAGACATGAACACAACCTGGACGAGAAGATCGACGAGATGGTGGAGAGGGCACTGGAGACGGATGAGGTGATCATCGTCGACAGGGACGGAAGAAAGAACTGAGAGCCATGCCGACAGCATGCTGTCGCGGCATTCGCCGTATGCTTCCGGTGTACCATACGTCCATTCGGAAGCGAGCTTCCGACGTCCGCATGGCACACCGGAAGCGCATCGCTCATTGTTAACGCGCAAAATGTCCCGGCCGCGGGGTGCCGCGGCCGGGACAGGTATTCAGCGTATGAACCCCGGGACAGCTTAACTGCCGGGACAGCCAGGATTATCGGTGATCAGCCGACGATGTAGGGCTTAAGGATGGAGAGCACCTCGTCAATGCCATCCTCCGCATGGATGTTCAGGTCGATCGGCTTGGAGAGATCGAGAGAGAAAATACCCATGATGGACTTGGCGTCGATGACATAGCGCCCGGAGACCAGGTCGAAGTCATAATCAAACTTCGTGATGTCGTTCACGAAAGCCTTGACCTTGTCGATGGAATTGAGGGAAATCTTTACGGTTTTCATGTTTGGAAGCGTCCTCCTTTGGTATGTGTTGACGGTATTTCAAATCCCGCGGGTCGGGATGTGATAATCCGCATCTATTGTAATACGAACAGCGCCTTAACACAAATGAGAAAAGCCGCATTTCACAACCTTGGATGCAAGGTGAACAGCTACGAGACAGACGTCATGATCCAGGCGTTTAAGGAGGCCGGGTACGAGATCGTGCCCTTCGAGAGCGCCGCGGACGTCTATGTCGTGAATACGTGCACGGTCACCGCCATCGCCGACAGGAAAAGCCGCCAGATGCTGCACCGCGCAAAAAAACTCAATCCCGG
>OMSM01000536.1 GCA_900313745.1 uncultured Lachnospiraceae bacterium | reverse complement strand
GTCGTGGACGAGAAGTCCTTCGAGCTTGAGGCGCCCGCGCTGAGTTCTGTCCGGCTGGACAGGGAGGATATGGCCGGGGCCGATCTTTACGGGGATTACGTCAGTTTTGCCCTTTACAGGACCGACGGAGGGACGCCCTCGGATGAGCCTGTATCCCGGGGCACGGTGATCTTCTGCACGCCCAAGTACTTCCGCCACGGGGACACGAAACTTGCCGTCCGCGCCGAGAACGGCGAGATCGTGGTCAGCGCCGCGGCATTCGCGAAGGGCGTCGCGATCGCGAACAGTGCGGACGACCTGGTGCTCTCGGACAATTATTTCGACATGGACGCCGGCGAGCGCCGCGTGAAGATACTCTCCGGGAGCCCCGAGGGGCTTTGCGTCCGCGATATGTGGAGCATCCGGTAAAATACGCCGCTCACTCTTGCGGCGGACAGGGAAAAGGGAAGCGGGAGACAGACGGGACCGCCTATGGCTCAGGTCGACTTCGGAAGTGACAGAATAGCACACAATATCGCCCAGACCGCGGTCCCGATGCTTGCGGCACAGCTGCTCAGCCTGCTCTACAGCATCGTGGACAGGGTGTATATCGGAAGGATTCCCGGGCAGGGGACCGATGCCCTCGGCGGCATCGGCCTCTGCTTTCCGGTGATCATGATCATCCACGGATTCACCAACATGTTCGGGATGGGCGGATCGCCGATCTTCGCGATGGAGCGGGGAAGAAGGAACAAGGTCAAGGCCGGGCAGGTGATGAACACGTCGTTCCGCCTCCTGGTGATCACCGCGCTCCTTATCACCCTCCTTGGAGAAATCTTCACCGCGCCTCTTCTTGCCGCCTTCGGTGCGGGGGAGAGGACCTTCGGGTACGCCGCGGCATACCTGAGGATTTACCTCATCGGCACGGTGTCCTACATGCTCTCCACAGGAATGAACCCCTTTATTAACGCCCAGGGGTTTCCCCGGGCCGGCATGCTCACCGTGACCATCGGAGCGGCGGCCAACCTGGTCCTGGATCCGCTCTTTATCTTTGTGTTCGGGATGGGCGTCTCCGGCGCCGCCCTCGCGACTATTGTCTCCCAGAGTCTCTCCGCGGTCTTCGCCGTCGGTTTTCTCACGGGCGGGAAAAGCGAGTACCGCGTGAAGAGCCTGGTACCGGCGGGGCTTAAGTTTTCACGGGGAGAAAAGGAATCTACGCCGGAGGACGGGGCAGGGATTGCGGCCGGGGGACGGGAGTCCGGAGGCATCAGGGGATATCTTCCGTACGCCGGGGATATCTGCAGTCTCGGGCTTGCTCCTTTTATCATGCAGTGCACGAACTCGCTGGTGCAGATTGTCTGCAACAGCACGCTGGTCCGCTGGGGCGGAGAGGCTTACGTCTCGGTGATGACCATAGTCTCCAGTGTCCGCCAGATCATGGATACGCCGACACAGGCGGTGACCGAGGGCTCCTCGCCGATGATCAGCTTCAACTACGGTGCGGGAAACCCGCGGAACGTCCGCAGGACGATCGCGCTGATGACTGCCGTCGGGGTGGGATATACGCTGGTGGTCTGGAGTTTTGTCCTGAAGTTCCCGGGGGCGTTCATCCGGATATTTACGGGAGACCCGGAGATGGCGGCCCTTGCGGTGCCTGCCCTGCATCTATACTTCTTTGCCTTTGTCTTCCAGGCACTGCAGTTCTCGGGACAGACGGTCTTCAAGGCGCTGGGGAAGAAGAAACGGACCATATTTTTCTCGCTCTTCCGCAAGGTGGTGATGGTGGTGCCGTTAACCCTGATTCTCCCGCATGTGGCGGGGCTGGGAACGGACGGCGTGTTCATGGCGGAGCCGGTCTCCAATTTTATCGGCGGAGCGGCCTGCTACACGACAATGCTTCTCACGATCCTGCCTGAGCTGAAGGCGATGGAAATAAAGAAACAGCAATGAAAGGAATGGTACTTGATATGACGGAAGTTCTGGAGAAGGATCTGGCATGTTTTCACGGGACGCTCGCTGCGGCGGAGAAATATGCTCACGCGGCGGCCGTGCTTAGTTATGACCAGGAGACCATATGCCCGGAGAAGGCCATGGAGGAGCAGGGCGAGGTAGGCGCAATGCTGCAGACGGAGGCCTTCCGGCTCATCAAGGGCGAGGCTTTTATCAGCGCGCTGAAGAACCTTCACGGCCACACGGACGAGCTGGACGAGTTCGACGCGGCAGCCGTGGAGAAGCATTACCGGAGCTTTGAGAAAACCGCGAATATCACTCCGGAAATGAACCATGAGTTCGCGCTGGTGTACAACCGCGCCTTCGTGAACTGGCTTGAGGCCAAGAACAAGGCGGACTTCTCCGTTTTCGCTCCGTCCTTAAAGGAGGTAAGGGATATCGAGATCCGCAAGGTCGGGCTCAGGGACAGCCGCATGGACAATATTTACGACAACCTGCTCGACGATTACGAGAAGGGCATGACGACCGGGATCCTGGATGAGACGTTCTCCCGCTGCGCCGCAAGGCTCAGGCCCCTTCTTAAGAAGATCATGTCAGGAGGAAAGGAGATCCGCACGGATTTCCTCTCCCGTCCCGTGTCGGATGCGCAGCAGGCGGAGATGGCCCGCTATCTGATGGAGGTGCTGAAATACGACTTCTCCCGCGGGGCCTTCACGACGACGGAGCACCCGTTCACCAGCAAGCTCGGCAGGAACGATATCCGCATCACGACGCACTATCACGCAGATTCCTTCGCCTCCAGCATGTATTCCATCATCCATGAGAGCGGACACGCCCTCTTTGAGATGCTCTCCCCCTCGGAGAACGACGACCATCATCTGGACGGCAAGACCATGGGACAGCACGAATCCGTGTCCCGCTTCTACGAGAACCGCATCGGCCGCAGCGAGGCGTTCATCCACCTGATCTACCCGAAGACCTGCGAGATCTTCCCCCAGGTGATGCACGACGTGTCCGAGCGCGAGTTCTACGAGGCGATGAACCTGGTCACCCCGTCCCTTATCCGCACCGAGGCGGATGAGTTCACCTACACCTTCCACATCATCATCCGCTACGAGATCGAGAAGCTCATCCTCTCCGGAGAGGCCGCCATTGAGGATCTTCCCCGGATCTGGAACGACAAGTACGAGGAGTATCTCGGCATCCGCCCGGAGAACGACCGCGAGGGCGTGCTGCAGGACACCCACTGGACCTTCGGTTTCGGCTACTTCCCGACCTATGCCCTCGGCAACATGTACAACGCCATGTACTTCCACAGGATGGAGAAGGACCTCGACATCGACGCGCTGGTCCGCGCGGGCGACTTCGACGCGGTCAACGGATGGATGAAGGAGAACGTCTTTAAGAAAGCGGACCGGCTCGATCCCGGCGCGTGGCTAAGGGAGATCACCGGGAAGGAGTTTGCTCCGGACGATTTCCTCGATTATCTGGAAGAGAAGTACTCCGCCCTTTACGGGCTGTAAGCGCGATGGCGCCTGGCGAGGTTAACGATGAAGACGGAGAGACTGAATTATATAGACGCACTCAGGGGCTTTACCTTTATTTCCATGGCACTGTACCACCTGATGTGGGATCTGGTATTCATCTACGGTGTAAACGCAGTATGGTTCAGGGGAGAGGCGGGGTATCTGTGGCAGCAGAGCATCTGCCGCACCTTTATTCTCGTCTCCGGCTTCTCGTGGGCTCTGGGGCGGCATCATCTTAAGAGGGGACTGCTCGTCTCTCTCGCGGGAATCCTTGTAACGGCAGTCACGATGTTTTTCATGCCCGAGGATGAGCATATCCTTTTCGGCGTTCTGACACTGATCGGCGCTTCCATGCTGATCCTGATCCCCCTGGAAAAACTTCTTAAGCGCGTTCCCGCGGATATCGGCGCCTGGAGCAGTTTTGTCCTGTTCCTTGTGACAAGGGGGATCAACTACAAGTTTCTCGGCTTCGAGCTCCTCAAGTTCATCCGGCTGCCGCAGGGACTTTACAGAAATCCCGTAACTGCGTTCTTCGGATTTCCCCCCGATAATTTCTACTCTGCGGACTATTTCTCGCTGCTCCCCTGGTTCTTCCTTTTCGTGACGGGATATTTCCTGAAGCGCCTTTTCGAGGAGCTGGGATGGCTGAAATATCTTAAGGGAACGAAGATCGCGCCGCTGGAATGGATCGGAAGGCACTGCCTTATCCTGTACATGCTTCACCAGCCGGTAATCTACGGGCTGCTGTCCCTTGGCAGAAGGACTGCGGGATAAGGACGGGAAAGGCTTAGACAGCTAAGGCAGG
>OMSM01000240.1 GCA_900313745.1 uncultured Lachnospiraceae bacterium | reverse complement strand
GCAGGAGCGGCCGGTGCCGGAGGGGCCACAGTGTTCGCGCCGGCATACGGAAGGCGGCCCTCCTTCTTCCCGTAGAGAAGGTAGTGCTGATAGAGCAGCGCCTCGTTATGCCCAAACGCGGCCGCGACATCCGGATAAGTATTGTAGTAGAACTGCGGATCGAACAGTCCGCCGTCCGACATTGTCTTCACGCCGGAAACCGGCATCGAAGCGGGGTCGTAGGGAAGCCTTCCCTCCGCCTTGCCGTACCGGAGATAATGCTGGTACAGCAGGTTCTCATTGTTCCCGAACGCCGCGTAGACATCCGGATAAAAAGCAGCATAGAACTGCGGGTCAAAAACTCCGCCGTCCGCCATCACCTTGGGGGCGGCACATACGGTCATGCCGGAACAGAGCAGAATAAGCGCTGCCAGCACTGCAAGTACTCTTGTTCTCATTATTATCCTCCAGATGTGACTGATAAAAACAATTCTTTCTCTTTGTACACCGCCGCAGGGATATTAGTCAACTGCCGAAAGGCTTAAGTTTTAGAAATAATTCCTCATGATATAGGCTTTAAGGATCTTGATCTCCTTTTCCGTAAGCCGCCCGCACTTTTCGTCCTCTCCTGCACCCCACAGTTCCTCCGGGATCTTGGAAATGACGGCCTTCCGGAAAATCCCGTTTCTGTCGGTGACAAGGCGCACGGCATAAACATAGCGGTCCGTCATAAGGCCGTTCGCCCTGACGTAGATCTCCTCCCGGACAGCCGGCTCCCTTCCCTCAAGCGCAGGAATCCTTAAATGGCACCTCTCCTCCGCGTCGAAGGAAAAACCGTAGTCCTTGCGCACCGCGGCGGCCGGCGCAGGTTTTTCCTCCAGTTCCTCCGTGTACAGGATGGAGCCGATGTCGATCTCCGCCCCCGGAGCGAAAACCTGTCCCGGCTCCGCAACGCCGACGTGGCGCAGGTTTCTGCACATGGCAAAGCTGTTCCTGCTGATTGTCTTCGCGGAAGCCGGAATGGAGATGAATTCCAGCGCGGAGAACCGGAAAGCACTGTCCCCGATCTCCTCCACTCCCTCCTCGAGGAAGGCCTTTTTCACCGAGGAGCCGTAGAAGGCCGCCGGGCCGATGACCTTGACCGTGCCCGGAATGAAGGTTCCTTCGATCTCCCGGTTCTGCATGAACGCTCCCCAGTATATGCTCTGTGTCCCTTCCGGCACGGAGACAGTCTCCGCCTTCGGGCCGAGGTACCCGTACACGACGGAAGCCCTCTCCAGGAAACCGTCCCTCACGACGAAGCCCGGGACGTACTCGTAAAGCCCGAAGCCGATCTGCTGGGAGCGCTGCCAGCCGACAATATAGCGCATGCCGTAGCTCCCGGCAAAAGCCCCCTCGCCGAGCGACACCTCACCCCGGGAGAAAACAACCCGCTCCAGCTTTGCGCACTCCGAGAAGGCCAGCTTCCCTACGGACTTAAGCGATTCCGGAAGCAATATCTGCTCTATCGCGCCGTTTCCGGCAAAGGCGCTGTCCTCGATGCGGATTACCCCCGCAGGCACCGTAAGTCTCGGTTCGCTGCCCGAATATCCCTTAAGAACATGGTCCACGATCTCAAACATTGCCCTCTCCCCGCTGCCGTACGCATTCATGATGCAACAACTATTCTATCACGATGCACGGCAGGAGGTGCCAGGGGACGGTTCTGTGGTCAGTTTTCAGAAAACTGACCACAGAACCGTCCCCTGGCACCTCCCCTGGCACCTCCTGCACCTCCACGGATTCCCGCATTTTTGCATTAACTGCGCACCATCTCCCATTCTCCGCGCGGAGCTTTGCGGTTACACTTAAGGTGGAAAGGAGGGAACACCATGCTGAGAACAGTAAAAACAGAATATGGTTATGTCGAAGGGATTCCCGCAGCGGATCCCAGGATTACGGCATTTAAGGGCATTCCGTTCGCAAAGCCCCCGGTGGGAGATCTGCGCTGGAGGGCCCCCGAACCTCCGGAGCCCTGGGAAGGCGTCCGGGACTGTGCGAGGTTCGGCCCGATCTCGATGCAGGACAGGCCGGGGAACAACCCGAAGCAGCTCTACGACCGCGAGTGGCACGTAGACCCGGAGATTCCCATGAGCGAGGACTGCCTGTATCTGAATGTCTGGACTCCGGCGAATACCGGCGATGAGAAGCTTCCCGTGATGTACTGGATCTTCGGCGGTGCCTTCAACTGCGGCTATACCGCGGAGATGGAGTTTGACGGCGAGCGCATCGCAAGAAGAGGAGTCGTTCTAGTCTCCGTCAATTACCGCGTCGGCGTGTTCGGCTTTCTCGCCCATCCCGAACTCGCGGCAGAGGACCCGGAGGGCTGTTACGGGAATTACGGGCTGCTGGATCAGGCCTTCGGCCTGGAATGGGTGAAGAACAATATTGCGGCCTTCGGCGGAGATCCGGACAATGTGACGATCTTCGGCCAGTCCGCCGGCGGCGGAAGCGTCATCTCCCTTATCTCCTCCCCGGCTGTCCGCGGGAAGAAGCTCTTCCACAAGGCCATCTTCCAGAGCGGAGGAGGACTAAGGAAATACGGCCAGGGCGGCGCGATGATTCCGCTTGAAACCGCCCTCGCAAACGGGTCGGAGTTTTTTGAGAGAAACGGCCTTGCCAGTCTTTCGGAGGCGAGGAATGTCCCCGCGGAGGAGATGTTCCTCATGGGGAAGGCCTACGGCGGGATGAACAAGTGGTCTCCCTGCGTCGACGGACGCTTCCTCACGGAGGATCCCTCGGACACCCTCGCGAAGGACGATTACCCGGACATCCCCCTGATGTTCGGCTGTACCGGGGGAGAATACGAGTTCGGAAGGGTTCCCGGAACCCCCTCCACCCTGGAGGAGCTGAAGACCTTCGCGGCGATGAAGCTCGGCGAAGAATCGGAGGAGTTCTTAAAGCTCTGCGGGGTGTCCGCAGACGAACAGGTAAAGGAGCTCTCTCTTCACGACGACACCTTCCGGGGCCGCTTCATGAACAACTATCTCTTCCTCTTAAGCCGGATCGCCCACGGCCACGCGGACAACTACATGTACTGCTTCAACGCCTCCATGCCGGGCTGGGACAATCCCGGCGCGTTCCACTCCTCCGAGTTGTGGTTTGTCTTCGAGACTCTCGCCAAATGCTGGAGGCCGTTTACCGGAAAGCACTACGACCTCGCGAGGATCATCTGCAATTACTGGACCAACTTCGCGAAGACGGGAAACCCGAACGGGACAGACCACGACGGCAGTCCAATGCCGGAGTGGAAATCCGCCTCCCCGGAAGACCACTACATCCACTACCTCAATGAGGAGTACACCGGGGCATACAGGGACTACGAGACGCCGCTTCTTAAGTTCGCCGCCTCCTCCATCCTCAAAAAGGTGCCAGGGGACGGTTCTGCGGATCCGATGAAATAATAAGAGCCGGGGGCATCTCCCCGGCTCTCCTTTTCGCAGCGTTCGTTTGGCGGCGCCCTCCTGTCAGTTCCCTGCTCCGCCGGTATACTTCAGCACAATCTCATGATGCGGGCGGATCGAGCCGTCCGCGGCGAGGAACGGCATGTACCCTCTCTCCCCCGGCCTGCAGTTGCCGTCCGTCCGCTCCCTGTTCCCGGTGACGATCTTCCCCTCGCAGAGATGCCATGCAATCCAGCCGATCTTCCTCTCCGTCAGAGGATCCAGCGTCAGCCGGATGATTTCCGCCCGCGTCCCGTCGTCAAGGCTCCCCTGGCATGTCTCCGAGCAGAGGAGAGGCTTCCCGCACTCATTGGCGAGCGCAATGAACTCGTCGGTGAGCTTCGCGAACCCGTCATCCCAGTAGGAGGAATAGGGGTGGAAGGAAATGACATCCAGCGCCCGGTACAGGGGAAGCAGCTCCCTGTCCGCCGCCCCGGCGAATCCGATGGTCAGAGGCCGGACAGGTTTTAGCTCCCTTATCGCCTCAATACATTCCAGCCAGTAGGAAATTTCCGCCCTTTTCATCTCCCTTAACGCATCTTCCCCGAGCTGCAGAGGAAAATAGAAAAACGGCTCATTGCAGATATCCCACATAAGGATCCGCGGATCATCCCGGAACGCTCCGACAAAGGAACGGAGGTAATCCCTGTTGGCCCCGGACAGCGGACAAAGCACGGTTGTAAGGTCCGTCACCCCCACGGGATAATCTGTATCCACCCAGCGGTTGAACAGCGCCGGCATCACCGAGATGCCCTTCCCGTCCGCGATCCTGAGGAGCGCGGCAAAGTCCTTCAGAAACCGGTCCGCATCCCGCTGCCAGCTCACATTGCTCACCCAGACGCGTACGCAGTTCGCTCCGAGCCTCCGGGCGCCTTCCAGCTCCCTCTCCACGGTCTCCGGACAGAACCTGTCCATAACGTCATCCAGCACCATCGCGTACGACGGCCAGTAGTTAAACCCCCGGATATCCTGATAAGGATTATTCTCCAGGAACATCTGTCACACCTCCGTACATTTCGAAAAGGTGCCAGGGGACGGTTCTGTGGAGAGTTTTCTGAAAACTAACCACAGAACCGTCCCCTGGCTCACTGGCTTTACCCTGATCCGTTCACTTACATCAGCTTGCGGAACATCTCCTCAAAATCAGCAAGCGTCGCTTCTCTCGGGTTGCCGGGCGCGCAGGCGTCGGCCGCGGCGGACTCGCAGAGGAACGGAAGATCCTCTTCCTTCAGCTTCTCCAGCTTGGTCGGGATTCCTACGTCGACGGAGAGCTGCTGAACAGCGTCGATCGCCGCCCTGCGGTAGGTCTCCTGATCCATTCCCTCGGTATCCACTCCGAAGGCCTCGGCGATTGCCTTGTACTTCTCGCCGGTGTACTCCTTGTTGAACTCCATGACGATGGGAAGCATCATCGCGCAGGCGACGCCGTGAGGCGTGTCATAGACCGCGCCGAGAGTGTGAGCCATGGAGTGGGCGATACCCAGGCCGACGTTGGAGTATGCCATCGCGGTAACATACTGCGCGAGCGCCATTCCCTCACGGCCGTCGGGATCGTTTTCCACCGCCTTGCGGAGGTTCTTCGCGATCAGCTTGATGGACTCCAGATTCAGGCAGTCGGCCAGCGTCCACGCTGCCTTCGTGGTGTAGCCCTCGATCGCGTGGGTCAGGGCATCCATTCCGGTGGAAGCGGTGAGGCCTCTCGGCATCGAGGACATCATGTCGGGGTCGACGACCGCGACGTCCGGGATGTCGTTAGGGTCCACACAGACGAACTTGCGCTTCTTCTCGACGTCGGTGATGACGTAGTTGATCGTGGACTCCGCGCCGGTGCCGCCGGTCGTGGGAACAGCGATCGTGAAGACGGTGCGCTTCTTTGTGGGAGCGACGCCCTCAAGCGAGCGGACGTCATAGTACTCGGGATTGTTGACGATGATTCCGATTCCCTTTCCGGTATCCATGGAGGAGCCGCCGCCGATGGTGATCATGAAGTCCGCGCCGGAGGCCTTGAACGCGTCGACGCCTTCCTGCACGTTCTGGATGGTCGGATTCGGCTTGATATTGGAATACACCTCATAGGCGATGCCGTTCTGCTCCAGGAGATCCGTGACCTTCGCGGTGACGCCGAACTTCACCAGATCAGGGTCGGAAGCGACAAAAGCCTTCGTGAAGCCCTTGGATTTGACGATCCCGGGGATCTCGTTGATCGCGCCGTGCCCGTGGTAGGAGACGCCGTTTAATACGAAACGATTTACAGCCATAGTTCTTTACCTCTTTCTTTCTGTCCTGGCGACAGGTTAACAGTGTGTAACCATTTTACCATGTCCGCATGTCGAAGGGCAAACCGGGAAGTCCCTGCCAGGGCAGGCAAAACTGATCCGCCCCGGCCCCGATTGCATCCCCCGGGACTGCTGTACGATAATAAGAACACAAAGCAAATTAACACATACATGCAGGCAGCCTTCCCCCTGCCTGCACCAGACCGCTGAAGCCAGCAAAACAAAAAAACAAGAAGGAGGTACCCATGGCAGACTTCTATATGGATCCGTTCACCGGAAACGACAACTTCGACGGCGATGCCCCCGACAAAGCCTGGCGCACACTTATGAAGGCAAGCTCCTATACCTTCATGCCCGGCGACCGGCTGCTGTTCAAGGCCGGCGGCATGTGGTGCGGCCGCCTCCACTTAAAAGGAAGCGGCACCAAAGAAGCTCCGATCATCGTCGATTCCTACGGGGAAGGGCCAAAACCCATCATCAACGGGGCGGGCGCCGAGGGCCTCGAGGCGCATAACGGCGTGACCGTGCTCCTCTACAACCAGGACTACTGGGAAATCAACAATCTCGATATCACGAACGACGCCGACGAGGAGGGCGAGCGCTGGGGAATCATGGTGCGCTGGCACGATTACGGCGAGGGCCGGCATGTATATATCCGGAACTGCTGCATCCACGACATCCGCGGCTGCCTCATGCCCCGCTTCCGCGGCGACGGAATCATGGTGATCGCCTCGGGCAGCCATATCCCGACAAAGTACGACGATGTCCTCGTCGAGAACAACAGCTTCCGCAATATCGACCGCACCGCCATCGT
>OMSM01000425.1 GCA_900313745.1 uncultured Lachnospiraceae bacterium | reverse complement strand
CTTTCCGACGCGGAGCTCCGGTTCTTCCGGTTTATTAGCACTCAATCGCTCTGAGTGCTAACATCGTCGATACATAATATAGCGCGGCGACATTTACATGTCAACCGCGCAAATATTAAGAAAGCATTAATCAATTCTTCCGCCGCTCAGATTTCCGGGTATAATTCCGCGATCACCGACAGCCATCTCCCGGCAGGGGTGAGCCATACCTCCTTGTACGTTGCATTTGTGGCGGAAGGCCAGTAGGGCTCATCTCCGTTGTCCCTGGTCTCGATCCCCACCGGAAGTTCGCCGGTCATTTCGCCGGGATAGTTGGCGTCCTGCTGGGCATAGCGCTCTCCCTCGCCGTACATGAGGGACTGACAGAACGGATTTCTCCCGGAAATCCAGTACAGCTGGTCCATTGCGCAGGCAAGGAGCGCCTTGTCATTCAGGCAGCGCCCGACAAGGGCCGCCGCCTTCGCCATGCCGAGCATGATGGCATGATTTCCGCGGAAGGAGAACCAGACCGGGAACATTCTGAGGCTGTACCCGCCGCCCAGATCGATGCCGGCCTTCACCTGCTCTCTGTAATTCTCCTTCTCCCGGTCATAGTCTGCCTGCAGATGAAGGAGCGGGAAGGTCTCGTCGTCCTCTGCCTCGGAGATATGATAGATGCCGGCAGGCATCATCCCGTACGGGGAAGCCATGGAGAAGATATTCTTAATATATTCTCCGTAGAGCCTTAAGCTGTTCTCCCATTCCCCCCTCTCCTCCGCCTCCGGGAAGGCACGGAGAAGGGCCGCAACTGCCTGGACAAAAGAGTGATCCCTGCCCTGGTGGGTAAAATGCACGATGGTGCGGTGGCTTTGGTCCCTGTAGAAAAAGCCCCTGAGCGGTACGCCCGCTGCCCCCGTCTCCTGGCAGGCCAGAAGCTTGCGGGCGATACGCTTTGCCTCCTTCTCAAACTCTTCGTCCGGTTCATAAGAGCAGATGGACGCGCAGGCCCATACCGCCGCCGCATAGTACTGCGCCATGCTGCTGTTGAGGGTATGCTCCCACATCACCGGGCGCTCGGCGCCCTTCTCCTGAAACCTGGCCCTGGCAAAGCGGTAATCCTCCTTCGCCGTCTGAGCGCATTTCCAGGCAAGTTCCGGATCCGTTTCCCTTAAGGACAGAGCCGCCTGGGCCTCCACGGCGGCACAGAAATAATTCTGGAACGCCTGGTTGTGAACCCTTGTCTCTACGTCGTCCCTGTCCCCGATAAGTCCGTTCGTCCACCTGCCCAGGCCGACGCTGCTCGCGCGGTAGCCGTCCCCGAACCGGGTGCGCAGGGTAAATTCCAGTCCCCAAAGGCCTTCCTCCCGCAGTCTGGCGGACAACACCGCGTTGTCCGCGATCCGGTCTGAAAGCTCCAGAAGCTCCTGGGCGACTTCCGCGGTCTGCAGCATCTGCTGGGACATGTCGCCGGCGTCATGCCATCCGCCTCCAAAACTCATAACCGCGCCTTTGTGCCTGGCGATAACATCCGTATGACACCGGCCGTGCTTGCCGGGAACCGGGAACCCGCAGCGCTCGCAGAAGATAAAGTTGATCACCTTCCAGACCGCACTTTCCATGATCTTGCTGCCAATCGGGAAATAGCCTGTCGCCAGCCCGCCGCCGACGATCCGGTATTCCCCTTCTTCCGTCACCTCCGAGAAATCAAGCACTGTCATCGTATCCCTGCCGAACTGCACCTGTTCTGCGGATTTCTCCAGCACAGTCTCTCCGGCGCGGTTCTCCACGGCAAAACTAAGGAGCTCACCCGGGCCTACGGCAGTTTTGGGGAAAGCCGCCTGATAGCCCGAGTAGGAGTAGGAGATCCTTCCGGTCTCAGGAAGCCACCCCAGTTCCTTCTGCGCTGTCTCCACGGTCTGCAGTTCAACGTTCTCAAAATCAAACACCGATTCCGGACCGGTGGAGGTGTCCAGCCCGTCCGCATCCATTGTGATACGGAATTGAGTGACTTTGTCCCTGGGAAGCGCGGAGAACTCCCAGATCACCTGGTTCCATTCGCGGTTCACCAGATTAATCAGATTCTGTCCCTCGCGGAAATAGGGATCCGGGATCGGGATCCTGCCCTCGTTTGTAATATGCACGCGGAAATGAACCGCATGGATTCCCGGGCACTGCGGACACACAAAGAAGCTTATGCGGCTGTACTTCTCCCAGTTCTCGCCCTCAATCCCGAACATCAGCTCCGCCCGGCGATCCAGGTTATACTCCGGTTCGTTCCCCTCCCCGGCGAAAGCATTGGGATACCGGATCCGGATAATCTTCCCGCCATCCCTTCCGGCATCCTCGAACGAGAGCGACCCGATGCCGCGGCGGCTCACCGGCGCGCCCTGGCCGTCATTCCATACGGTTTTCCTTTTCCGAACCGGCTTTTCCCGGTTCTCCTGCTCCAGCGATTTCTCCTGGTGCAGTGGGAGCGGGGCATGGATATAACCGCTGTCCTTCAGTTCCTGAATAAACTCACTTTTCATCTGTCCTTACCTCGAATGGGTCGTAAAGTAGGAATTCATCACGCTGTGATCTGTCCGGACCATGAGATCCCTTCCCCCGTCTATCGTGAGGAAATAGGCGGCCACCTGCGGTGCGGCGCTGTACTCCAGCACCTGGAAGTACCGGCTGGCCGGAGCGATCACAAGGTCCTTCTCATCCACCGTCTCTGCTCCGATCACATAGCCGTTGTGGAATACATCCTTCATATAGCGGGCCAGGGAGAGGGCCTTTGCGGACTGCCTTCCCCCGTCGTTGAAGACGATCACGCAGTGAGGGTAGCTGTATCCGTAATTGGGGCCGTGAAGTCCCTCTTCCAGCTCATAGCCCATGGAGATCACCTGGGGCATCTCCCAGAACTTGACCGCCGCTTCCAGGGCCAGGCCGTAGAATTCATCCGCGCCGGTGAACACGATGCAGTCCGAGCGCATCATTCCGCGCTTATTCTGCTCAAACCATCTCTCCGCGTCCGCTGTGATCCTCCGGTGGCTCTCCGGCACCTTCGCGGCGTCTGCGAGGTATGCGTCAAACTGTTCCCTGCTTATCCCATCCCGCAGCACTCCGATATGCAGTCCCAGAAGCATGAGATTCAGCACGCTGACCGTGTAGCCGATCGTCCGCATACCATATTCCTCCTCCCCGCAGTTGAGGCAGATGTGGCAGGGGGAAACCCCGGCAAGCCTCGTGCCCGGGGACTCCGTGAGACTCACGCACCAG
>OMSM01000250.1 GCA_900313745.1 uncultured Lachnospiraceae bacterium | reverse complement strand
GCCTCGACTGCGGCGAGAGCCACGTTTTCCTTCCTGCAAAACGCCGCCAGAGAGGAAAGGATTTCCTCTCCCCGGTCGAGCCGGATCACGTATGTGTCGTCGAAAAGTCTGTATTCCATTATCATTCCCCTTTTTGTTTTCTCGGCGGGCCGGCCGGGCTCAAACAGACTGCCGCACGGTGCTCGCAGGCAGAATCCCGGGACGGTTCCCGTACTCCGTGCCCGCTAAACGATTCCCGGTTCGATTATGACCTTGATCGAGTCTCCGCTCATCTGCATATGAATGGCTTCCTCCAGCTTTTCCACAGGATAGGAATGCGTGATGATGCGGTCGAGCCGGATCCTGCCGGAGGCGATCAGCCCGGCAGCCCGCTCCTGCGTATCCGGGTTGATAAAGGAACCGTAAATTTTCAGCTCCTTCTGGAATACGTCCTCAAGGGCCAGGGAATAGCGCGCGCCCGCGCTCGGAACGCTGAAGAGCATAACTTTCGCGCCCCTGTCCGCAATCGAAAAGGCCTGCTCCGTCGCCTGGACCTTGCCAACGCATTCGATCACGACGTCGACGCCCGGACGGCCGACAACATCCATAAGCTGTTCCCGCAAATCTCCCTTCATGGGGTTTATGACTGCGTCCGCCCCCAGCTCTTCGGCGATCTCCCGCCGATTATCCTTTCGGGAGCTCAAAATCACCTTGGAGGCGCCGGACAGCCTCGCCAGCTGCAGCATGATCAGGCCGATCGCGCCGTCTCCTATGACGCACACGGTATCCCCGGCGCGGATGTTGAGAAGATCGATCCCGTGAAGGCAGCAGGCGAGCGGCTCCGTCATGGCGAAATAGCGAAGGGGAAGCGCGGAATCGATTTTCCGGCACTGCTTTGCGGGCACAACGCACTTTTCCGCAAATCCGCCGTCACGGTTTACACCGATCGCCGTGAGGTGTTCACAGTGCTGCTTTTTCCCGATTGCGCAGAAATGACAGCTTCCGCAGTAGATATTCGGGTCCACCGTCACCCGGTCGCCGACGCGGAGCTCCGTGACAGCGCATCCGGTTTCCGCGACGACACCGGCCAGCTCATGGCCGAGGACGACCGGCGGCGTTACCTCGGCCGAGCCTTTGTCCCCATGGTAGATATGCACGTCCGTCCCGCAGATGCCGCAGGCGGCGACGCTGAGCACCACCTCGTCGGGGGCCGGCCGGCGGAGCTCCACCTCCCGCGTCTCAAACTGCTGATTGCCCAAAAAGTACGTTGCTTTCATAAAACCGATCTCCTTGAGATGATGTGCGCCGCAGAGCCTCAGCGCTCCGGAAAATCGCAGGCAGCCCGCTCCCCCCTGACCGGGAAATCGCCGAAGACGTGCCGCAGGAAGCGAACGCTCGCAGGGAACCACGCCTGCGCGTCCGGATTCACCATGGCCTGATTGGTCCCGGCCTCCGCCGCTCTGCCCAGAGAGAATCCATGCTCCCCGGTCGGATAGATATGCATCTCGAAATAGCGTTTTTTCTCCGCCATGGCCGCGGCAAAGCGGAGGCTGTGGCGGATGGGGACGACCGCGTCGTCCGAGGTGGCGAAAAGGAAGGCCGGCGGCGTCTCGGCGCTGACGAACTGATTTGTCCCCGGAATCTGTTTTTTCAGTCTTCTCCCGACCTCCTTGAGGATGCAGGGATAACCCAGGATCATGGCGTTCACCTTATCTTCGGCGACTGTCCCCATCGCCGAGGCCAGATGCCCGCCGGCTGAAAAGCCGATTACGCCGATACGGTCGGGATCGATGTGAAGCTCCCGGGCATTTTCGCGAACATAGCGCAGCGCCGCCTGCGCGTCCTCGTAGCTGCGTTCCCAGGGGACGTCCGCTCCGGCGGAATAGCGGAGGATAAACGCGTTGAAGCCCTCCGCAAGATAGGCCAGCGCGATCGGCTCCGCCTCCCGGTCCGAGCAGAAATAATAGCCGCCGCCGGGAAAGACAAGCATCGCCGGGCGGATATCGGCCGTCGGCATCTCCGGGCTCAGGTCCTGAACGTAGCAGCTCAGCTTTGCGCCGTTAGGCTCCAGCGTACAGTCAAATACTTTCATCCTTCTCTCCTTTCGCGCTCTTGCGCCTTCTCCCGTCACAGCAGGACGATGTGCTCTTCCCCGTACTCCTTCGTATTGCCGTCGTCGTCGTACAGCTCATAGGGCCGGTCTGCCTCGCCGAACGACAGCAGCTCCAGCTCGCTCACCGGAAGGTTCACCGTGTATTCAAAGCCCTCCGGAGCGAGCGGGAGCTTTTTCCCTTCGCGCAGGAAAATGCATACGTCGCCCAGAGGCATGTCCACGTAATGGGTCCCCGGCTCCAGATCCTCGGAGGAACAGAGCCTGTCGCCGGTGAAGTGGAGCGCCCTCATTCTCTCCGGAAGATACACCATACGGCCGGAACGGTTCTGCTCCATGACCGGCGCGATCATGATCTCCTCGCCGATCATGAGCTGGTCTTCGATCTCTCTGGCGATCCTGTCGTGCCCGTAGACGAATCCCAGGGGCCGGAACATCATCGTCCCGCGAACGGCCGCTTTCATATATTCGGAATACAGATACGGAAGGAGCCGGTAGCGCAGCTTGATCACGCCGCGCGACAGGGCCTCGTTGGAGAAGCGGTAGACCTCCTGCCGGCGCGTCCCGATGGCCGAGTGATTGCGCATAAGCGGGGTGAAGACAGAGACCGACAGCCAGCGGAGCAGAAGATCCTCCGTGGTATCCTTGCTGAAGCCGCCGCAGTCCGCCCCCGTGTACAGGAAGCCGCACATGTTCAGGGAGGGCATCATGCGGAAGTTCATGCGCAGGTGATCCCACCAGGAATTGTTGTCGCCCTGCCAGACGCCGCCGTACCGGTGCATGCCGATGAAGGAGCCGCGGGAAAACAGAAGGATCCGTTTTTCCGGCTCCAGCCGCTCAAAGGCCTCGCCGGCAGAGCGCGTCATGAAATAGCCGAAGAGATTGTGGACGTCCCGATGCTTGTATGTCCTGCCGCGATACCGGTGGTAAAAGGCGTCCAGCATGATGCCGTAGCGGTCCAGAAGCTGTTTCTGCTTTTGCTCGAACTCGTCATAGACTTTGTCATCCACGTGGTCCAGACTCTCGATCAGCTTCAGCAGCATATCCTTCTCCTTGCGGATATAGAAGACGGAAGGCTCGTTCATGTCATTCCAGAAGCCGTCGATGCCCTTCTCGGTGAGGAAACGGTACTGCTCGCCAAACCACCGCCGGGCGTCGTCGTTCAGGAAATCGGGGAAGCAGCAGTCCCCCGGCCAGACCCCGACAACAACGTCTTCTCCCGCCTCATCCTTGACGAAATAGCCTTTCTCATGCGCTTCCGAATAAAGAGCGTTGTCCGGGTCGACGCGGATCCCCGCGTCGATGATCGGGATGAGGTGGATATGGTCCCGCCGCATCTCCTCAACAAAAGCCTCAAACGCGGGGAAGGCCTTCGTGTTGATCGTAAAATCGGCATAGCCGTCCATATAATCGATATCCAGGTAAAGCATGTCCAGCGGGGTCCCCGCCTCACGGTGGCGGCGGACCACCTCCCGGACCTCCTCCGCCGACTGATAGCTCCAGCGGCACTGACCGTAGCCGAAGGCCCATTTCGGCGGGATATAGCTCCGGCCGATCAGGCGCCTGAACTGCCGGACGATGTCGTCCGGATCCTCGCCGTCGATCACATAGACGTCCACATTCCCTTTGTCGAGCGTGATGGACATCGTGTCGCCGCGCGTGTAGCCGATATCCCAGGTGATAAATTCCGGCGTGTCCAGAAACAGGCCGCGGTGCTCCCGTCCGGAGAGCAGGAGGAAGTTGTGCGCCGCATAGAGAGACTGCGCGGTCTCCTCATGGAACGGCTCGTCCGTTGTGATGCTCTTGTAGATCCACCCGCGCTTGTTGATCCCGCGCACCTGTTCGCCCAGGCCGTAGACGATCTCCTCGGGCGCGAGAGAATACTGGAACCTGTGTCCGTCCCCCTGCAGGAACAGCTCCTCCCGGGGCGCTTCCTGCACGG
>OMSM01000238.1 GCA_900313745.1 uncultured Lachnospiraceae bacterium | reverse complement strand
GCGAAGGCGTTCTCGCTCTTTATCCCGTTGTAGAACACTCTGAAGGCCTTGACGTAGCTGTTGACATTAAGGTCAAGGTTGTCCGAGCTCATGTAGTACCACTCGGTGCGCGCGTTGACCTCGTTGCCGACGACCCAGTTGTCGACCTGGCCCTGCATGACGCCCTGCTGCCAGTCCATCTCCATGGTTCCGGAGTATCTTCTGGCGAGGAAGGAAGCGATCGCCTTAAGGTGCTCCGTTCCCTGCGCGTCCGCGGTGTTGAAGGCATATCCCGGGCAGACGTGGGCATCCCTGGAGAGCGGATGAATGAGGTCTGCACCTGCCGCCGTCCTGTTGTTCAGGATGTTCATCGTGATCTGGATGCCGTTGTCGGTGAAATAGCGGACGATCCGGTCGTAGCCGTGCATGTACACCGGGTTGAAGGCATAGGTGTGCCCGTCGTAGGTGTAGTAGATCGTATTCAGCCTGGGATCCGTGGACTCGCCGACGATATCCCCGAGATAAATGTTGTAGCCGACCTGCTGTATGCCAAGATCCTGGATCTCTCCGGTGTCGAACCTGGAGGGATCGGGAAGGAGCCCCTTTATTCCGTGATCCATACGGAACTGCGTATGAAGCGCCACCGCCTCGGGATTCGTGATGTAGTGCTCGTCGCTTACCTGCACCATCGTCCCGCCCTGGCGGACGGCGACGATGAACTTCCGGGAGAGATTGGAATCCGGCATGTTCAGGTTCAGCGGAAAGGAAAACCCTGCGGACGCTGCGGCGGGGACCTTCGCAACCACCTGCCCGGTGGGGCCGTCCTCGTAGACTTCGTCGGCGTAGATGTAGAAGAAGCCGTCATCGCTTGCCGGGACGACCGAGCAGTTTACCGCCATCTCGACCTGTGTTCCGTTTATGAGGCAGGAAGTAATCTGCGCCGTCCTGGCAGCGGCGTGCGCCCGAAGCCCTCCCGCAAAAGCGAAAAGCAGCATCAGGCAGAACGCGCCTGCAATGCATGCCAGGTTCCGCGTAATGATTGCTCTGTTCTTTAATCTCGACATAAATTCTCCCTCAAGTCTGTGCGTTTGCCGTAAATTTCGTTCCGACGCTTCTGCCCTCCACGATGTCGTAGAGCGCTTCCGGTCTTTGTCCGTTGGTCACTATCGTCTCGATCCCCTGCGAGGTCGCAAGCTGGGCCGCCTGGAGCTTGGTCCGCATTCCGCCCGTCCCCCGCCTCGAGCCGGCTCCGCCGGCCAGCGCAAAGACGCTCTCGTCGATTCTGTCGATCTGCGGGATCAGTTTTGCCCCCGGATAAAAGCGGGGATCCTTGTCATAAAATCCGTCGATGTCGGAGAAGATCACCAGGCGCCCCGCCTGGCAGAGCACTGCGACCACCGCGGAGAGCATGTCGTTGTCCGAGAAGAGCCTCTCCTTGGACTCGATCTCCGTGTAGCTCACCGAGTCGTTCTCGTTGACCACCGGGATCACCCCGTTCTCGAGGAGCGCGTTGAACGTATTGGTCAGGTTCTCCTTCTTCTCCTCCTCCTCGACATCCGAGGCGTTTAAGAGGATCTGGCCGACGGTCTTGTTGTAGTAGCCGAAGAACTTGTCGTAGAGGAACATGTTCTCGCACTGCCCGACCGCTGCCGCCGCCTGCTTCATCCGCATGGTCGAGGGTCTCTCGGGAAGACGCATCTTTCCTGCCCCGATGGCGATTGCACCGGAGGAGACGAGAATAACCTCATACCCCAGGTTCTGGATGTCCGCGAGGGTCATCGCGAGGCGCTCGAAGGTTCTTAAGTTGCTGTTGCCAAGTTCATTGGTCAGGGTTGACGTTCCGACCTTGACGACGATGCGGTTGTGCCTTATGCCCATATTCTGTCCGTTCTTTCCGCGAATGCTTTTCCTGCGGCATCCGCGAGAGTTAATAGTAGTATACAGCATTACCCGTGGAGCCGCTATTACACCTCCGCGGCACCGACGCGGCGGATATTCATGGCGTAGACGTTCTCCCTTCCCACAAGAGGCGAGATGAACTCCACGTATTCTTCCGTCAGGGCGTGAGGCACGACGCACATGATGACGCCGGCGAATCCGCCTCCGTGAATGCGCGTGACTCCGCGGGAGACCTGGGCACTTCCCTCCTCCGGGACGTGCTCCGTGAGGAATTTCTCCGTGAGGGCAAGGGTGAGCGCCACCGACTCCTCGTTGTGCTCGCCGCTTACATAGGTGTTCTGAAGCCACTTCCAGGAGGAGTTGCCCGACGCCTCGATGGCGGAGAGCACCGCCTCCTTGTCACCCTTTTCCAGTGCGGCGACCGTCGCCTTCACCCTCGCGCACTCCTCGTAGAAGTGCATGGCCCTTAAGACCGCGCGGTCGTCATTCACCGCCCTGCGCACCGCAGGGAGATTCGCATAGAAGGTCTCCGCGGGAAACTCGCAGAGATTATGGCTGCCGCTTCCGTCTCCTCCCAGTATCCCGGAGAGCGCTCCCGCGGCCTTTCTCATCTCGTTGGGAATCGAGGAGTACTCCTCGCTGAGGTCGGCGTGTCCCTTGCCCGTGTTGACGAGGATCATGTCGCAGCCGAGATCGCCGAAGGCGAAATCCACCGGCTCGTACTTCACTCCGTCGGAGAAATCAAGGAAGATCGTTCCGCCTACCGCGCAGGCCATCTGGTCCATAAGCCCGGAGGCTTTCTTCCAGAAACGGTTCTCGGCGAACTGTCCCATTCTCGCGTACTGCGCGATGCTTATCTCCCCGCTGTTGAAGAAGGCGTTGATCATCGAGCAGACGAGCATCTCGAAGGACGCGGAGGAGCTCACGCCGGCCGAGGGGATAACCGCGGAGGTCACATAAGCCCTCAGGCCGCCGATCTTATATCCGAATTCCTTCGCCGCAGTGAGAATTCCCGCCACCAGCGCGGTGCTTCCCGCGGTATTCTCCGGCGTCGCCTTCTCCAGCTCCAGGGTATTCACCTCTATGGCTTTCCTGTAGCCCTCGCTGATGATACGCACAAGGCCGTCGTCCGTCCTGACCGCTGCGGCGACGGTGTCCAGCGTGATGCTTGCCGCGAGGATCTGGCCGCCGTTGTGGTCGGTGTGATTGCCTATGATCTCCGTGCGCCCGGGGGCAGTGAAATACCTCAGGCTCTCCTTGTCCGCGGCGTCCGGGAAGCTCTCGCCGAACATCTTCTCCAGATGGCGGTATCTCTCTTCCGCCTTATCCGCTTCCGCGCCGTAGATTCTGTTTAATGCTTCATTCGTCGGAAAACTCATAGCCTGACCTCTTTTCTCCTTCTTCCGGTATGTATCTCATCCGGCCAAAACTCATGACTTCAGCGCAAGCGTACGCTCCCACTCATGTCTCGATGCCGCCTTTTCCGCGGCCTTATTGATTTCATCTTCTCCCGCGTCCGGCCTTACCACCGTGAACGCGCCGACAAGAATCTGGTTCTCCGCGTTGTCCCCGATGAAGAACATGAACTCGCCGGGTTCGACGCTCCAGACGTAATCTGGATCCAGCGTCCGCATCGACCGCGGGGTGACGGTGATTTCCACTTCCCTTGATTCCCCGGGCTCAAGGTCCAGTTTTGCAAAACCTGCGAGCTCCTTTTCGGGCTTCACCGACGTGCTGACCATGTCCCTTAGGTAGAGCTGGGGCACCGCCGTCCCGGGCCTGTCCCCGACGTTGGCAACCGTGAAGCGGATGACTGCGGATTCGCCGGGGCGGATGCACAGGCGGTCCACCGAAAGGCCGCTGTAGGAGAATTCCGTGTAGGACAGCCCGTAGCCGAAGGGATAAAGGGGATTCCAGTCCATCTCTATGTAGCGCCTTCCGCCGCCCGGCCTTCTGCTGTAATGGCACGGAACCTGGCCGACGCTTCTCGGGAAGGTCACAGGGAGCCGTCCCGAAGGAAGATTGTCCCCGAAGAGCGTTGCCGCGACCGCGGCTCCTCCCTGCTCGCCGGGGAACCAGGCCTCCAGTATCGCGGGGACGTGGGCATCCTCCCACACCGCCGACACCGGGCGGCCCGTCTGAAGTACCAGGACCACCGGCGTTCCCGAAGCGCAGACCGCCCTGATAAGATCCAGCTGCCTGCCGGGGAGGTTCAGGTCCATGCGGTCGAAATTCTCGCCGCTGGTCTCGTCGTTGTCTCCCACGCAGACGACGGCGACGTCCGCTTCCGCGGCGGCCTTCGCCGCAGCTTCCATGTCCTCCGTGCCCTCGCTGTAGCCGAGGATCACCCTGGCCCCTCTCGCGTCGTTGGTGAATTCGACCTTGAGCTGGTACATCCGGCCGGCCTCATAGGTGAAGGGGATCACCTTCCGGGCATCCTGCCTCCCGCCCCAGGTGTCGATCACAAGCTCGCCGTCCACCCACACGCGCATGCTGTCCATGGAGGAGACGCCCAGCGTCCCGGAGAAGGATCTCGGCATCCGGATGAACCCGGTCCAGCGCGCGGAGAAGCATCTCTGGTCCACCTCCGCGTAGGGCTTCGCATAAATCCAGTTGTAGCAGATCCGCCGCTCGGTGGTATCCACCACCGGCGCTCCCTCCGGAACCGGCCCGTTGTAGTAGCGGGCATTCAGCCAGCTCCTGCCGTCCTCGCCGACGAGCATGCCCGGATCGAAGGGATGGATCTCCTCGCCCAGATAATTGCAGCCCTTCTCATAGACGACCCGGACACCCGATCCGTCCAGATAATCACTGATGCCCTTAAGCACCGAGATCTGTCCCGTCCTTCCCCTGGAGACGGAGTAGTCCCCGAGATAGGCGGAATCCGCGGCGGGCCCGATGACCGCGACGCTCTTCAGCTTCGACGGATCCAGCGGAAGAAGCGGC
>OMSM01000439.1 GCA_900313745.1 uncultured Lachnospiraceae bacterium | reverse complement strand
TCCTGGACTTCCCGGCTCAGTTTCAGCAGGCGCATGGAGTTGGCCACGGCCGCGCGGCTCTTTCCCATACTGGAAGAGATCTGCTCCTGGGTCAGTGAAAACTCGTCCGCCAGCCTCTGGTAGCCCGAGGCCTCCTCGATCGGGTCGAGATCCTCGCGCTGGATATTCTCGATAAGCGCGATCTCCACGACCTCGAGGTCGGTGAACTTCCTGACGATGACCGGAATCTCCTTCAGGCCTGCCTTTCTTGAGGCCCGCCATCTGCGCTCACCTGCGACGATCTCGTAGCGGTTTTTACCGGACTCCCGGACAAGTATGGGGGTCAGGAGCCCGTAATTCTTAATGGACTCCGCCAGCTCATTCAGGGCATCCTCGTCGAAGTTTTTCCTGGGCTGCGTCCTGCAGGGCTCCACCGCGGAGATCCGCACCAGGACAGGTGTTCCGTCCGAGAGGAGTTTTGCGATGCGCTCGTCCTCCTCGGCCAGCTGGCGCTTCCTTGCCTCCTCGACTGACCTGCGGCCCTGTTCGGTATCCTGCGGAATAATTGCGTCAAGGCCTCTTCCGAGACCGCGTTTTTTCGGTGCCATAGATTTTTACTTTCTCCTGATCACTTCCCTGGCCAGCGCGCGGTATGCCGCGGCGCCGGTGGACCTGGGCTCATAGACGGTGATGGGCTGGCCGTAGCTGGGCGCTTCGGCGAGGCGGACGCTGCGGGGAATGATCGTCTGATAGATATGCTGGGAAACGTGGTTCTTCACGTTCTCCACCACCTCCATGGACAGGTTGGTGCGGGCGTCAAACATGGTAAACACGATTCCGTCCACATTGAGCATGGGATTCAGCCGCTCCCTGACCAGGTTGATGGTATGGATGAGCTGGGAGAGCCCCTCCAGCGCGTAGTACTCGCACTGGATCGGCACCAGCACCGCGTCGCTCGCAACCATGGCATTGACCGTCAGGACGTTCAGCGAGGGCGGGCAGTCGAGGAAGAGGAAATCGTACCTCATGGAGATGTCCCGGAGGGCATTTTTGAGGATGAATTCCTTGTCTCCGACGCCGATGAGCTCGATTTCCGCCGCCGCGAGGTTGACGTTCGCGGGGATGAGATCGACCCTTCCGGTAAAGGGGGTGCTTCCCTTCACTGAGCCTGCTGCCTTCGCCGGGCTGTCAGAGGTTTTGGCGGCACTTTCCGCCGCCTTCTTCACATCCGCGACCTCTTTGATCACCGCCTCGCCCGCGGTGCACTCACCGAGAAGCACATCGTAGACCGTGCGCTCCGCGGTGCGCTTGTCCACGCCGAAGCCCCCGGTGGTGTTGCCCTGGGGATCGATGTCGACAACGAGTACCTTCTTATTATTCTCTGCAATCGCCGCAGCCAGATTGATTGTTGTCGTCGTCTTGCCGACGCCGCCCTTCTGGTTGCAGACGGAAATGATTTTTCCCATGCTTTCCTGTTTCCTGAATTCCCGCGGTTTTCCCGGGTCTTCCGCCGGTTTCCGGAGCTGTCCCGGCTTCCCGGATTTGACCTTTATTCCCGGTGAAAACGCAGATGCCGTTTCACAGCGGTAATTATATCACGCGCGGCGTTACTCCGCGCCGGTTTTGCCCGCCGGCCGGAACCGGTTGTGCCGCCTTGCCGGCTTCCGCGCCGGCAGGGACACTATTTCAGCGGCTTCCTCTCCGGCTCCCCCGCCTTCCTTGGATATGCCTTCGGCGTGCTGCGGACCTTCTCAATCCTTAAGAGCGTTCTCTCCCCCGTATCCCTGCCCAGATCAAAACTGATGCTTTCCCCGGCTTTTCCTCCGAGCTTCCCGATGGCGGCCTCCGCACCTGCGAGCTCCTCCGCGGCCTTCACGGATTTGTAGGCGACAAAAGTTCCTCCCACCCGGACGAAGGGGAGCACGTACTCGGAGAGCACCGAGAGATCCGCGACGGCGCGGGAGACGGCGAGATCATACTGCTCCCTGTGCCCGGCGTCCCTTGCGAGATCCTCCGCTCTGGCCTGGATGACGGTGATATTGTCCAGACCGAGACCCGAGGCGCATTCCTTTAAGAAGTCCGTCCTCTTGCGGAGACTGTCCATGAGGGTGAACTGCACTCCGGGAAGGAAGATCGCCAGAGGCATTCCGGGGAAGCCTGCTCCGGTTCCGACGTCAATTATGCGGGTAACCGCAGGTTTTTCCTTTGGACGGCTCTCTTCCGGGTGATTAAGAATCAGACCGCTCTCTTCCGGGTGCTTATGCTGCGGTGCCGCCTCCGGACAGGCCAGCTCCGGGACGGCCTTAACCAGCGAGAGACTGTCAAGGTAGTGCCGGAAGAGCACCTCATTGTCCTCGATGACCGCGGTGAGGTTCATGACGGAATTGCCCCTGTAAAGCATGCGGTAAAACCTGTAAAGCTTCGTGAGCTTCTCCTCATCCGCGGGGATTCCCCACTCCTCCAGCGTTTCCGTAAAAGGGGCAAACGCCGGAAGCTCCCTGTACTCCCCGTATGTTTTCGTGTATTCTTTCGGTTCCTTGTACGCCATGGTTATCCTGCGCTATTTCCTGCCTTTTCTCTCGAGGTAGACCAGCAGCACGGAGATGTCCGCCGGCGTGACACCGGACATCCTGGACGCCTGGCCTACGGTCTCCGGGCGCATGTCGATGAGCTTCTGCCTCGCTTCGTTCCGGAGGCTCGGCACGTCCTCGTAGCGGATATCCGGGGGAATACGGCGGTTCTCGAGTTTTGCCGTGCGCTCGACCTGGACCTGCTGCCTTGCGATGTATCCCTCGTAGCGGATCTCAATCTCGACCTGCTCCGCCACTGCTTCGGGAAGCTCCGGGCGGCCGGGATCGAGAGGCGCGAGAGTTTTGTAGGACAGCTCGGGGCGGCAGATCAGCTCCGCGAGGGTGCAGGCAGTTTTGAGTTCGGCGGAGCCGTTCTCCGAGAGGAAGCTCTGCACCGCCCGGGATCCGCCGATTTTGACGGATTTAAGTCTTTCGATCTCCTCCGCGATGGCTTTCTCCTTCCAGAGGACATAGTCGTACTGTTCCTTCGTGATCAGGCCGACGCGGTAGCCGTATTTGCGAAGCCTTAAGTCCGCGTTGTCCTGGCGGAGCAGCAGCCTGTACTCCGCGCGGGAGGTCATCATCCGGTAGGGCTCGCGGTTGTCCTTGGTCACCAGGTCGTCGATGAGCACGCCGATGTAGCCTTCGTGGCGCCGGATCACCAGGGGTTCCTCTCCCTTGAGCTTCATCGCCGCGTTGATCCCGGCGATGAGACCCTGTGCCGCCGCCTCCTCATAGCCGGAGGAGCCGTTGAACTGGCCCGCGCAGAAGAGTCCGCTCACCGCCCTGGTCTCCAGCGTGGGCCGGAGGATGTTGGCGTTGATGCAGTCATACTCGATCGCGTAGGCGTTCTTGACGATGACGCAGTTCTCCAGTCCGGGAACCGTCCTGTACATCTGCTGCTGGACGTCGTCGGGCATGGAGGAGCTCATGCCGTCCACGTAGACCTCATTGGTGGACAGTCCCTCGGGCTCGATAAAGACCTGGTGTCTCGTCTTGTCCGAAAATTTGACCACCTTGTCCTCGATGGAAGGGCAGTACCTCGGACCGGTGCCCTCGATGATTCCCGCGTAGATCGGCGAGCGGTCGAGGTT
>OMSM01000237.1 GCA_900313745.1 uncultured Lachnospiraceae bacterium | reverse complement strand
TTCTCTGCGTCGGGACGCTGCTGGCCGCGTGTGCCGAGAGCGGACACGACGCTGCTTCGGAGGACGCGGCAACGCCCGCGCCGGTGATCGAGAGCTTTGACAGCTTTGAAGCGTACAGCCGGGCTTTGGCCGGGCTGATCGGGGAATACGGCCTGACCGACGGAGCGGACGAGAGCTCTCCGTACCGGACGAGGCGGATCCTGATTACAAGCGAGGAGGAGCTGGAGCCGTATCCGACCGCGGTGCGGATTCTGCACTGGGGTAACGACTATGTGCTTCAGTTTGGCACGGCGGAGGAGACCCGCGAGGCCTATGAGGCCCTGAAGAATTCACCGCTTTCCGATTTTGTGGAGCTGGATGCGGTTTTGACGCTGGATGATTGACAGGAGTGATGCGGACATGACCGGATATAGAAGAAGCGCTGTGCGGCGGGCGCTGTGCCTGGCGCTTGTGCTCTGCCTGCTTTTCTCCCTTGCCCCGGGCCCGGCCCTGGCTTCGGAGACGGAAGAGCAGGACCCAATCGTGGAGACCGAGGCGCCTGACCAGACCGCGGGACCGGAGCTCGAACCCGAACCTGCGCCGGAAACCGAACCTGCGCCGGAAACCGAACCGGCGTCGGAACCTGAGCCCGAGCCGGAAACCGAACCCGTGCCCGAGACAGAACCGGAAGCAGAGCCCGAGGCAGAACCGGAAGCGGAAGCGGAACCGGAGACCGACGCGGAGACGGAACCCGTGCCGGAAGAGGAGCCCGAGGACGACGAGGACGGGGAAGCGCCGGAGAGCGAGGTCCTGCTCCGCTTCATCCTCATCCCCGAAACGGCGGAGCTGACGCTCTGCAGCAGGGACGAAGACGGTGCGCTCCATGTGATCGAGGCGCTTGAGGACGGGAGCTACGCGCTCTTGCCCGGGCTGTATGTCTATACCCTCCGCGCGGAGGGCTATGAGCCCCTGGAGGAGCAGGAGCTTGCGCTTGAGCCTTCGGATGAGCCTGTGGAAATCACGCTGACGCTGAATGAACGCGAAACGGAAGCGGATATCGCGGTGAAGGTAGCATTTCGGCTCCGGCCCGCCGAGGCGGAGCTCACGGTGTTTACAGCGGACGAAGAAGGCGAGCGCACGGCCCTTCTTCCCGAGGAGGACGGCAGCTATGCCCTTGCCCCGGGGGAATATGTCTACACCCTGCGGGCGGACGGTTTCGCAGCGGCGGAAAACGTCCCCTTTGCGGTGGAGGAATCCGAAGAGCCGCTGCTGATTGAGGCCGGACTCGAGGCGGAGGTCACGAGCTTCTCCGCGCTTCTGGAATACAGCAACGCGCTTGCGGCGCTCAACCTGGAATTCGGCCTCACCGACGACCGGATCCCGGTCGAGCAGTTTGACGGAAACGCCGAGGACCCCTATCTGACGCGCCGCCTGCTGGTCTCCGCGCCGATGGGCCTGGAGAGCGGGCACGGCGCCGTGCGCGTCCTGCAGCGCGGGGCGGAATACGCCCTGCAGTATGAAACCGAGGAGGAGACGCGCAGCGCCTATGAACGGCTGCGCGGCCTCGGCGTGTACGAGAGCGTCGTGCGCGACACGATCGCCGAGCGCGAACCGGGGCTGCCCGGCGCGGCGGTCATGCGTCTGAGCAGCTTCGCCGACCAGCAGCACTATTCCTGGGGAATTGAGGCGATGGGCCTCGATGTGCTGGAGACCCAGCTCCTCAACCGCGGCACTCCGCTGCCGTCCGTCACCGTTGCGGTGGTCGATTCGGGCGTAAACGCCGCGAACGGACAGCTGGCCGGACGCCTCCTGAGCGGGTATAACGTCTATGACGGCACCACCGATGTGACCGAGAATGTACTGCACGGGACCAGCGTGGCCGGCGTCGTCGTGGACGGAACGCCCTCCAATGTCTCGATCCTGCCGGTGAAGGTCACCGGCGACAACGGAAAGGCCCCGCTTTCGATTGTGAAGGCCGGGATTCAATACGCTCTGGATCAGGGCGTGGATGTCATCAACCTCTCCATGGGCTTTAAGACCCCGGACAGCGCCTACCTGGAGACGGTCTTTTCCCAGGCGCAGAGCGCGGGGGTCGTGGTGTGCGTCTCGGCGGGCAACGACGGCGCGGAAGCCTCCGCGTATTATCCCGCGCGCTCCCCGCTGGTGCTCACCATCGCGGCGGTGGACAGCGAGATGTTCCGGGCCTACTACTCCAATTACGGCACGGTGGACTTTGCCCTCCCCGGCTCCGACATCTGCACGACCGCAGGCGACGGAATGGACTATGTGAGCGGGACGAGCTTTTCCTGCCCGCACGCTTCGGCCGCTGCCGCGCTGCTCAAGAGCGCGGACAAGTCCCTGAGCGCGGCGGCGATCCGCTCGATTTTCATTGAGTACAGCGTTCCGCTGGAGGCGTCCCTGGGCTACGGCTTTATCGATCTGAGCGACTATCTGATTCCCGAGCCGGAGGACGTGGACCCCGTGGAGAGCTTCGTCCGCCGCTGCTATACGCAGATTCTCGGCCGCCGGGCGGACGAGGAGGGCGTCAGCTACTGGGCGGAGCAGCTTCGCGGCCGGAGAGAGACGGGAGCCTCGGTTGTCAACGGCTTCCTGACAAGTGAGGAATACCTGGCGCGCGGCATGAGCCCGGAGGAGACCGTCGGGATCCTCTACCGGGTGATGATGGGCCGTGCCCCCGACGAGGACGGCACGAATTACTGGGTCGGCGTGCTGGATGCGGGCGTGAGCAACACCTATCTCGTCAACGGCTTCGCCTCTGCACAGGAGTTTATCGAAATCTGCCGGAATTATGAGATCATACCGGGCGC